>JBEAVZ010000503.1:0-6945 GCA_041160645.1 Acidobacteriota bacterium | reverse complement strand
TCCCGGTACTGCTGGCCGAGCGGCCCGTTGAGCCAGTAGTTGATCGGCGCACTGAACCCCTGCTTGCGGCGAAAGAGGATTTCGTGGGGGAGGCGCTCCGCCTGGCTGCGCTTGAGCAGGTACTTCTTCTGAAAACCACGCATCTTCAGCTCGACCGGCAGGGCGGCGGCAAATTCGACCAGCCGGTAGTCGAGGAAGGGTGATCGGGCCTCGAGGCCGTGGGCCATGGTCGCCCGGTCGACCTTGACGAGGATGTCGTCGACCAGCCAGGTCTTGATGTCGACATACATTGCGCGATCGAGATAGTGGCAACCGGCCACCTCCGCATCGAACCGCCGGAAATTATCGAATGGATCGACTCCCCGCAGCTGCTCCCCAAAATCCCCGCTGAAGAGCGCTTGCTTCTCGGCCGCGGTGAAGATGGTTCGCCAGTGGTAGTGGGCCCGGGCTGGCGGGTAGGAGAGCCCCTCGAGAAACCGGCGCAACTTGTAATCGAAACTGACCTTCTCGAAACTGACCGGCAGCAGACGGTCGACGATCCGGTACATCGCCCCGGTCAGGCGCGGGGGCAGCCAGTTGAAGTAGTGGTGAATCCGGTCGGCGGCATAGGTCTCATAACCGGCAAAGATCTCATCCCCGCCGTCCCCGGTCAGGGCTACGGTGACGTGCTGGCGGGCAAACTGGGCGAGCAGATAGGTCGGGACGATCGAAGTATCGGCAAACGGCTCGTCGGCATGGTAGACGATCTCCGGGAACAGCCGGCCCGTGTCGGGCAGGACGACCTGGTCGTGGTGGACCACCCCAAGATGAGCGGCGACCTGGCGTGCCTCCTCCAGCTCATTGAAGCTCTTCTCCTGGAAACCGGCGCTGAAGGTCAGCACGCTTCCCGGATCGCGGCCGCGACACATCGACGCGACGACCGAGGATGAATCGATGCCGCCGCTCAGAAAGGCTCCGAGCGGCACATCGCTGATCATTCGCAGCCGGACCGCATCATCGAGCAGCTCGAGAAGCTCATCCGCCGCCTCCTCCTCGCTCCGGAAATCTCGCTTGTTCCGGAAAGACCGGGCGAGATCCCAGTAACTGACCGGCGCCGTGGCGCCAGCCCGCCCAACGCGCAGGTAGTGTCCCGGCGGCAGCTTGGCGACTCCGCTGATGATGGCGTCGGAGGTGAGTGTATAGCTGAGACTGAAGTACTGGCTGAGTGCCGCCGGGTTGAGCCGGCGGCTCGTCGCCGGATCCTCGAGCAGTGACTTCAACTCTGAGGCAAAGGCGATTCCCCCGCCCGGCAGAAGTTGATAATAGAGCGGCTTCTTTCCAAGCCGATCCCGCGCCAGCAGCAGCTCGGCGCGGACCGTATCCCAGAGCGCAAAGGCGAACATGCCGTTGAACCTGGTCAGGCAGTCGATTCCCCACTTTTTATAGGCCTCGAGGATGACCTCCGTGTCGGTTCTCGTCGCCAGGACGGCGCCAGTGGCGACCAGCTCGGCGCGGAGAGCTTCAAAATTGTAGATCTCGCCATTGAAGACGATCCGGTAACGACCCGTCACATCGGCGAGCGGTTGGGTGCCGGCCGCACTCGTGTCGATGATCGAGAGGCGCCGGTGGCCGAGCGCCACCGGGCCGGCCAGCCAGACCCCTTCTGAGTCCGGACCGCGATGGCTGATCCGCGCCACCATCCGCCCAAGAAGATCCGGGTCAGTAGCCGTCTGCCAATCCAATCTGCCGCAAATTCCACACATCGCTTCTGCTTCTGCCCCCTTATCGTGGGGCGGCCTCGTCCCACCTCACCGGTCGTCAGGGGAGTGACCAGCCGGTCCCCCCTTTGCGCACCGGAGATCTCTCCAGTCCAACAGGATCGTGAGTATAACTTAAGAAGAAGAGAGTGGGGAGTGTGGAGCGGGAAGCGGGTCCTTGGCAACTTCGCCGCTCTTCAGCGGCACGGCGTAAAGTTTCAAGGATGGACATCTGCGGAGACGCGGCGTAGAGTATGAAAAATTCTATTCCCGGAAATGAGGTAAGATCAATGAATAATCTCTCCATTACCCGTCGTTCGTTTCTTGGCATGGCGGCCCTGGCGCCGCTCGCCTTTGCTGCCCTGCCAAAGAGCCGCCGTGTTCCGGTCGGCATTGAACTCTACTCCGTCCGCGACCAGATGGACAAAGACCTCTTTGCCACCGTTCGCGCCGTCGCGCAGATGGGCTACGAGGTGGTCGAATTCTACGGTCCTTACTACAACTGGACGCCCGAGTACGCGAAGCAGGTCCGCCGCCTGATCGACGATCTCGGCATCCGCTGCCACTCTACCCATAACGGAAGCAACGTCTTCACTCCTGAATCCCTGCCGAAGGCGATCGAGCTCAACCAGATCCTCGGCTCGAAGTACGTCATCATGGCCAGCGCCGGACGGGTCAGCGGAGCCGATGGCTGGAAGGGGGTCGCGGCGCGGCTGACCATGGCCGCCGAGAAGCTCGCACCCCTGAAGATGAAGACCGGCTTCCACAACCACAAGACCGAATTTGTCACGACCGACGGGATGATGCCGATGGAGATCATCGCGGCCAATACACCGGCCAATGTCACTCTCCAACTCGACGTCGGAACCTGCGTCGAGGCGGGCAAGGACCCGGTCGGCTGGATCAAGGCCAACAAGGGGCGGATCACCTCAATCCACTGCAAGGAGTGGGGTACTAAACTGGGCTACCAGGCGCTGCTTGGAGAGGGTGATGCTCCGTGGAAGGAGATCTTTGCCGCCGCCGAGTCGGTCGGGGGCATCGAGTTCTATCTGATCGAACAGGAGGGCAGCCGCTTCACCTCGCTCGAAACGGCGGAAAAGTGTCTGGCAACCTATCGCCAGATGCGCGGAATCAGCCGGTGAGCAAAGGTTTCTGGCGAGGACTGGTGGGACTGGTATGGTAGGACCGGTGGGACGATTAGGACAGGTGGGACAGGTGGGACAGGTGGGACGATTGGGACAGGTGGGACGATTGGGACAGGTGGAATTTATTTTCAGATTAGTCCTATTTGTCTCACTTGTCCTACCAGTCTCACTGGTCCCACCAGTCCCACCTGTCCTACCAGTCCTACCAGTCCCACCAGTCCCACCAGTCCCACCAGTCCCACCAGTCTCACCGGTCCCACCAGTCCCACCAGTCTCACCGGTCCCACCAGTCCCACCGGTCCCACCAGTCCCACCTGCCATCCACTACTTTCATACGAGTTCATAGTGCGATTCCCCTGCGACGACCACAAAAAATTGGGCAGAAATATGAACCTCTATTTCTGCCCAACTTTTTTGTGCTAAGATCCAAATTGGGTTAGATCTTGTTACTCGCCTAATTTAAATAAACCACCTTAGCCAAAAGGAAACAGCCAATGAAAACCTTCGCACTAACATTAACAGTATTGATCTTATCCATGCCCGTCTTGGCACAGGAGACACCGCGCGCCGAGCTCTTCCTTGGCTACTCGGCCCTTCTCACCCATTCTGAACAGGCAGATCTGGATGATGGCGTGACCACGGTCAGGGTGAAAAGGGAGACCGGCTACATCAATGGCTGGAATGCCGCGCTGGCCGTCAATGCCAACAACTGGCTCGGATTTGTCGGAGATTTCAGCGGCCACTACGGTCCGATCGACTACCAGGGGACGGTCGGCGCCAACAGCGTCACCCTCGGATCGCGGGTCCGGGTTCACCAGTACCTGGGAGGACCGCAGTTCTCGGTCCGCGGGGACTCGACCCGCCTCTTCGTGCGGGCGCTGATCGGCGCCGTCTCGCTGCAACAATCGATCTCCGTCGCAGGTCTGAATATTGATGAGCGTGACACTGGTCTGGCGGTGGGAGCGGGCGGGGGGCTCGATGTGCGGATCAGCGATCGACTCGCCTGGCGGGCGTTCCAGGCCGACTACTTCTGGTATCGCTTCGGCCAGCCCAAACTGATCGTCAACGGAGCGCAGATCAGCAACTCGACGACCCAGAAGAACTTCCGGATCTCGACCGGACTCGTCTTCAAAAACTGACCCTTAGGTCGGCTGGCGCGCGGCTCAGCGGAGGCTGCGCGCCAGCCGAAACCCGATGATGAATCCGCGGTACCCGGGCGCATCGTATCCACGTGAGGCTGAACGACAGTTGACCGCCGGATCGTACCAGCCCCCACCCCGGTTGACCCGGAACGAAGCACGGACGAGATCGACCCAGGGGCGGCCATCACCTGGCGCGGCATCGTAGCTGCCGTGAAAATCGTCCTCGCACCACTCAGAGACATTCCCGTGCATATCGTAGAGCCCCCAGGCGTTGGGCGCGCCGAGTGAGCCGACCTCGACCGTCTTGCCCCGGTATCGCCCCTTGCGGCGATCCGGAGACTGACTCCCGTCAAAGTTGACCAGGTCAGTGCTGATCGTCTCGCCAAAGGCATACTCGGTGGTCGTTCCGGCGCGGGCCGCATACTCCCACTCCGCCTCACTCGGCAGCCGGTAGCCCACCGCGCCACTCAGTCCAAGCTTTTCATTGAGGCGGCGACAGAAGTCGCGGGCCTCATCCCAACTGACATTCTCGACCGGCAGCCGATCACCCTTGAAGTAGCTCGGATTGCTGCCCATGACCACTTTCCACTGGGCCTGGGTGACCGGATATCGACCGATCAGAAACTCGCGGAGGCGAACCTCGTGCTGGGGCCCCTCGTCATTGTAGAGGTTCTCGCTGCGCCGTGCCGAGCCCATGATGAAGCGCCCGCCGGGGATCCGGATCATCTCCAGGGCGACCCCGTTGCCAAGCTCCTCGATCACCCCATTCGGATCAGGCTCGGGCATTGGCTGCGGTCGTGGCGAGAGGAGTCCGGTCAGCCAGTCGAGTGGCGCCGTGCTCCGTCCCGGCCGCACTGCCGGCTGGGGCTTCTCAACCCGCTGGGTGACCGCCCGCAGCGCGTCGCGCATCTGTCCGGCCGTACGATAACGGCGGCTCATATCCTTCTCGAGCGCCCGCTCGATGATCGCCCCGAACCTGGCCTGCAGCGGCGCCGGCAGCGGCGGAACCGGTTGATTGATCACCATCCCCATCGTCGAGGCGAGATCGTCGCCATTGAAGGGGAGCCGGCCGGAGAGCATCTCATAGAAGATGACGCCAGCCGCCCAGAGGTCGGTCTGCTCAGTGCGAATCTTGCGGAAAGTCTCCGGCGCCATGTAAGGGAGGGATCCGGCAATCGTCATGCTGCTGGTCATCGAGTTGAGCACCCGCGCCAGCCCAAAGTCGGCAAGGCGTGGCGTCTCAACCTGCAGAAGAATATTGGCCGGCTTGAGATCACGGTGGATGATCTTCTGGTTGTGGAGATGCTCCAGTCCGGAGAGAATCCCGCTCATCATCTCGACCGCCGCTTCGGTCGTCGGGGCCTTGCCCCCGTGCCGATCGAGCCAGTCGAGGAGCGAACCATCCTGGACATATTCACTGACGATGATCAGCTGGCCATCGAAGACTCCCGCCTCGATCATGGTCACGACGTTCGGGTGGCCGCTCGCCCGCATCCAGACCTTGGCCTCGTTCATGACCGAGTCGAGATCGCTCTTCCGTCCGGTCGGAAACTTGATCGCGCACGGCGGAGCGATCATCTCGTACTTCTGGGCCTTCCAGACCTCGCCAAACTGCCCCGAGCCGATCTTCTCCATGAGACGGTACGGTCCGATTATCTCACCTTGTCGCGGCTCAAACGGCATAACTGTCTGTCGCAGAGGATCCTCTCTCCGACGCTCCAACACTCCATTTAAAGTGAATACTCCTTCGTTCCGCATCGAAACGATTCTCCATTATACAGCTGATTTGCGGAAAGTCTGGAAAAGTAGCGGGGAGCCCAGAATAAATCGAATAAATTGATCAAAGGTCGTCGCCTTCTGCCTGCTGGCCGACTAATCTGCTCCAGCCACTAATCTGATCCAGCCACAGAGCTGCTCCAGATCAAAGCAGAAGACTGCCAGCTCAGGGCAGGATGCCCTTGGCCTGCAGCGCTGCCCGGGCGAGGTCGATCCGTCGCGGCAGATCCACCTCGGTCCGGATATCGATGTTGAGCGCAAAGAGCCAGACGCCACGCGGGGTCTCGACATAACCGACATACCACCCGATCCCGGGGTTGAGGATGGTCGACCAACCGGTCTTGGCCGCTACTTTGTATGCAACTTTGGGGCCTTGATCCTGGAGCATGATCTCCCGCAGCTCATCATAGCTGGAGGATCGGTAGGGGAGATCACGGTTGACCACCCGGCGCAGAAAGGCGACCTGCTGCTGCGCGCTGACGCGCAGTGTTCCGTCGAGCCAGAAGCGGGTCAGTTCAAAGGGAGCCTCGAGATTGCCGTAGCCGGCCCGCCTGAGGTGGGCCAGGTAGCGATCCGGGCCGATTCGCCGCGCCAGCTCCTGGTAACACCAGACACATGAGACGCGGAACGCGCTGCGCAGCGTCTGGTCACGGTTCCAGTCCGGAATGGAGCGGATGGCGCCATCCCACTTGAATGGCGATTCGGGACCGGTCACAACGCCCTCCTCGAGCGCGATCAGAGTATTGAAGATCTTGAAGGTTGAGGCCACCGGCAGCGGCTGCGCGGCACGCCGGGCCTGGTGGAGATAACGGCGTCGGCCGTCGAGGCTCTCGATGACCATCGTCCCCTCCAGTCCGGCGCGGGCAAAGACCGCCGCCAGCTCCCGGTCCTCCCCGACCGGCTCGGGAAGGGGGACGGGCCGGCAAAGAATCGTCGCGGCCAGGAAAATAATCGACAGGGTCATGACCAACCTCACTCCGCCTGCTCAGCAGCGGTCAACCAGCGGGCGCTATTTGTCAACATTAGAAGACAGGCGGGACTGCAAGATCACAATTAATGTCAACTCCCGGTGTCATTAGAGAATGACGCTGAGGTCGGCGGTGAGAGGCTAGCTGCTAAGTCGACTATACACAACACTTACCTTTT
>JBEAVZ010000479.1:0-3662 GCA_041160645.1 Acidobacteriota bacterium | reverse complement strand
CTGATAGAGTTGCTCATCCCACATACCTCTCTTTTATTGGTCTTATCCGATTGAAACTGCTTGAAACTGCTTGAAAGTGCTTGAAACTGCTCACGACTGCCCGTCGGAAAGATGCTAGCGGCTTCCCTTCTGGTTCTTCTGCTCAATCTTTGCCCACGTATCCTTGAGGGTAATCGTCCGGTTGAAGACCGGGTGGCCAGGAACCGAGTCGCGATCGACACAGAAATAGCCCATCCGCTCAAACTGGTAACGCACCCCCGGAACCGCATCGCGCAGCCCCGGCTCGACCTTGCATCCCGTCAGAACCTTGAGCGACTCGGGATTGAGGTTGGCCGTGAAGTCCTGCCCCTCCTCAACCTCGTTTGGATCCTCTTTGGTGAAGAGGGTCTCATAAAGCCGGACCTCCGCGTCGACGGCATGGGCGGCCGAGACCCAGTGGATCGTCGACTTGACCTTCCGCCCATCCGGGGTATTCCCGCCCCGCGTCTCCGGATCATAGGTGCAGCGCAGCTCGATAATCCGACCCTCGGCATCCTTGATCGCTTCACGACAGGTGATCAGATAACCATAACGCAGCCGGACCTCGCGCCCCGGGGCCAGCCGATAGAACTGTTTCGGCGGATCCTCGCGAAAATCTTCCTGTTCGATGTAGAGAACCTTCGAGAAGGGGACCATCCGCGTGCCGGCGGCTGGATCCTCAGGGTTATTGATCGCTTCCATCTCTTCGACCAGATCGTCCGGATAGTTCTCGATCACCACCCGCAGCGGATTGAGCACCGCACTGACCCGCAGGCCGTGCTTGTTCAGATCCTCCCGCAGAAAGTACTCGAGATGGGCAAGCTGGGTTACACCATTCGTCTTTGAGACTCCGATATTGGCGCAGAAGTTCCGGATCGCTTCCGGGGTGTAGCCCCGCCGCCGCATCCCGGAGAGGGTTGGCATCCGCGGGTCGTCCCATCCGGCAACGTGCCCATCCTGGACCAGCTTGAGCAGTTTGCGCTTACTAAGCAGGGTGTAGGTCACGCTCAGCCGGTCGAACTCATACTGCTGCGACGGGAAGATCCCCAACTGCTCGATGAACCAGTTGTAGAGCGGGCGGTTGTTGTCAAACTCGAGGGTACAGATCGAATGGGTGACCTGCTCGATCGAATCCGACTGCCCGTGGGCGTAATCGTACATCGGATAGATGCACCATTTGTCGCCGGTCCGGTGGTGCTCCATATGCAGAATGCGGTACATGACCGGATCGCGAAAATTGAGGTTGGGCGATGACATATCGATCTTCGCCCGCAGTGTCCGCGACCCGTCCGGGAACTCGCCATTCTTCATTCGCTCAAAGAGATCGAGATTCTCCTCGATCGAGCGATTCCGGTACGGACTCTCCTTCCCCGGTTCGGTGAGCGTGCCGCGGTATTCACGAATCTCATCAGCGTTCAGATCACAGACAAAGGCCTTGCCGGCCCTGATCAGCTGGAGCGCCCACTCATAGAGCTGCTGGAAGTAGTCGGAGGCATAGAAGAGCCCATCCCACTTGAAGCCGAGCCAGGCCACATCTTCCTTGATTGCGTCGACGTACTCTGTCTCCTCCTTGGAGGGGTTGGTATCGTCAAAACGCAGATTGCACTTGCCCCCGAACTCGGCCGCGAGACCAAAGTCGAGACAGATCGCCTTGGCATGCCCAATATGCAGATAGCCGTTCGGCTCGGGTGGAAAGCGCGTCTGAACCCGCCCACCGTGCTTGCCTGTCCGGATATCCTCGATGATGATGTCCCGAATGAAATTTGACCGCTCCGGCGTCTCCTCAAGCGAAGTGCCGGTAGTGTTCTCCAGCGAACTCATTAATTCCCCTACCTCTTCTGAGATTATCCGCGGTCCCCGCCGGGGACCGCAGACCACGGTATCGTACCCGCCAATGAATCGCTGCAATTGATCTGCTCCGGTGCTCTGTGCAGCGTCAGGAAGACCGTTGTCGTGGGAATAATCACATGGTGAACCGAACAGGTCAAGTTATGACTATTTTGCCCCTCCAACCATCGGCTCGGCCTTCTCCGGCATGACTTGGGCTCCGGTTATCTTAAAGACAAAGGCATGCTGACAGGGCGCCTGATCCGGACCCAAATCCGGGGTGATGATCGTCAGGCTGTCTCGCCCGCGGACCGTGCGGAGCCGGCCCGGCACGCCAAGCATGGTCACCTCGGCGGCTGCGGGAACCTTGATGTCGCGCAGAACGAGCCTCTTTCCGGGCCAGCCGGCGCTAATCGCATAGAGCGCATCCGGCTTCTTCGTGTAGAAGACCTGTTTCACTGCCACGCCGTTCTTCGACTCCTGACCAACCTGATCCATGAGATCGTACTTGACCATGAACTCGCCATACTCCTGGGTCGGACGCTTGCCGACCGTCCACTGGTGTGACCGTCCGGCGGTGCGCGTCCCATAGATCGCCTCGCCGTTGACCTTCAGCCAGTCACCGATCTCCAGCAGTCGCTGCTCCATGAGCGGTGGAATCGTTCCGTCACCGTACGGACCGATATCGAGCAGAAGGTTGCCTCCGCGGCTGACAAGGTCGATCAGGGTGAGGATAAACTCACGGCCAGTCTTGTAGTCGTCGACTCGCTCGGCGCGGTTCAATCCATAGGAGTGGGCCATCCCCCGGCTCTCCTCCCAGGGATGGGCGCCATCCCTGAGCCCGGCCGCATACTCGGTGGTCCAGTATCCGCCGTGTTTGTGGCGGGACTCCTTGCCCCACCGGTCGTTGATGACGACCTCGTCCTTCGCGGGCGACTCGTTGAAGAGCCAGGCGAGCAGCTCCTCACTGCGCCAGTCTTTCGAGGGCATGTCCCACTCGCCATCGCTGAAGATGATCGATGGCTTGTAGCGTGTCACGACATCCTTGAACTGTGGGAACATGTGCTCGGTGACGTAACGCTGGCGATCGGTCTTCCAGAGCGGGTTGTACCACTCATAGAGCGAGTAGTAGAAGCCAAACTTGAGCCCCTCGGCGCGGCTGGCCTCGGCGAGCTCGCCAAGCAGATCACGGCGCGGACCGGTCTCCATCGAGTTCCACGGTCGGCCCCAGGTGCGGCTGGCCTCGGCGCTCGGCCAGATGGCGAAGCCATCGTGATGCTTTGAGGTCGGGACGACGTACTTGATCCCGGCACGCTTGAAGAGGCTGGCCCATTGCCGCGCATCGTAGAGTTCCGCCTTGAACATTGGCGCAAAGTCCATGTAGTTGAAGTCAGCGCCATAGTTGCGACGATGGAACTCACGCCAGGGAGCCCACTTTGGATCGTCGCTCATGAGACGGTTCCAGTACCACTCGGAGTACTGACCAGGCATTCCCCAGGCAGGCACGGCGTAGACTCCCCAGTGGATGAAGACTCCAAACTTGGCGTCGATGAACCACTCCGGCGTCGGGCGCTTGTCGAGAGAGTCCCAGTTGGGGGCGTAGCGTGACCGTTGCGCAAGTCCGCTCACTGACAGCACGGCGAGCAAGAGAGCTAAAAGGAAGATTTTAGTTTTCATGAAGAAAGGCCTTTCCTGTTGTTTGTCGCGGGAGGGGTGGCGATAGTTTGACCTGTGGAACTGGTGGGACCGGTGGGACCGGTGGGACAAGTAGACCTGGCAGAACCAGATAGAACCACAAAATCTGGCCAGCTTATATT
>JBEAVZ010000464.1:0-7881 GCA_041160645.1 Acidobacteriota bacterium | reverse complement strand
GTCGATCACCCGCACCGTCACCCCACCAAGATGCTCCGGGAGGGGCAAGGTCGTGGCGGCGGCGGTTCCGCTGGCCAGATTGGCCCCGTAAGCAGCCAGAATCGATTGTGGCGCGGCGGCTGTGTCGGAGTAACTGGCCGCCGAGACCGCAGTCAGATAAGTCGTGCCCTCGATGGTATTATGGACCTCGGCACGCAACCGGGGGAGCAGCGCGTAGAGGGCATCGCCGGGGCATTCGGTCGCGCCGGGCCCGTCGCGATGGCCGGAGATGACCCGCAGCAAGAGTCCGGATGGGGCGTGGAGCGTCGCCTGGTAGGGCGCGAGCTGGCGCTGATCGGCCTTCCAGGCGAGGATCCGCCGCAGACTCTCGAGGGCCTTGGCCGTCGGGGGCCCCCCCGTGAAGGTTCCCAGGAGGGCCACCCCCATCGTCCCGCCATTGACGCCGCTGAAGTGGGCGCCCTGGACGTTGTCGCCGCCGGAACGCCCCTCATAGATGACGCCTTGTGGATCGATCAGGTAGTTGTAACCAATATCGATGTAGCCCCGGTCATAGAAGTGAAAGCTCCAGATGGCGCGGACCACGGCGGCCCAGTCGGCGGAGCTGTTGTTGTTGACCGTGTGGTGGACGATCAGGTGGGTCACCGTCGTATAACTGACCGGGGGGCGTGAAGTGCCCTGCCCGTCCGGACATCCCCACTCGGTCCGGGTGATGACCGGGGGGCGCGGTATCGTCGCCACCTGATAGAGCTGATCGGTCGGGCCAGTCTCCTCCATCCGCTGTCGATGGCGCTCCAGCTGCGCCGGTGGCGTCTGGCCCGGATTGACCAGGTTTATGTCGATCCGGGGCGGCGGAGCGCCGGAGACGATCAGGATCCGGTACCGAAGATAGCGGACGCCCGGGTCGAGAATGGCTATCGCTCCGCTCGAATCGCCGGTGCGGCTATCCTGATCGACCTCGAGTCTTCTCCAGCCGTCCCACGTCCGTCCATCGACGCTCGAACGAAGCTCGATAGTGAAGCGGTCGCCGGGAATCTCCCGCCAGACATGCCCGGCGAGGATGAATGGCGCGGGAGATTCACGCCGCACGGTGATGACCGCTGACTCCCAGGTCGCTCCAACCGGCGCGGCCGGGGTCAGCACGACCTGCTGGCGCTCGAGGGCGGGCGCCTGTGCCAGGGCTCCGGTGTGGAGCAGCAACAACAGAATAGCGAATGTAAGTTTTTGTCTGTTCACGCAATGAAGTACGTCAACAATCCACCCAACCCCTGGCTGACCACCGCCCACGAATGGATTGGTGAACCACCCACGGCTCGTCTCGAGGTCTTTGAAGAGACGGCGACCCGCTCGATCATCACTGGAAATGACAGCCCGGACATTCCCTTCGACTATTCGGTCAACTGCTACCGTGGCTGTACCCACGGCTGCACCTACTGCTTTTCGCGCCCGACCCACGAGTACCTCGGATTCGGGGCCGGCACAGATTTTGATCGCAAGATCGTCGCGAAGGTCAATGCCCCGCTCCTGCTTCGCCAGGAGTTCATGAAGAAGAGCTGGAAGGGAGAGGTTCTGATCTTCTCCTTCACCTCCGATCCCTACATCCCCCTCGAAGCAAACTATGAGCTGACCCGCCGTTGTCTCGAGGTCTGTCTCGACTTCCGGAACCCGGTCGGAATCATCACCAAATCGGCGCTCGTCCGGCGCGACCTCGATCTGCTGGTCAGCCTGACGAAAGAGGCACGGGCAACCGTCTACTTCACGATTCCCTTCCTCGATCGCGAGGTGACCCGGGCTCTCGAACCGCATGCGCCGCTGCCAGCCGCCCGGTTCAGCGCCATGCGCGACCTGGCGGCCGCCGGGGTCGAGGTCGGACTGGCCATCGCACCGATCATCCCCGGCCTCAACGAACACGAGATCCCCGGCCTGCTGGAACAGGCCGCCGCAGCCGGGGCTCGCCGCGCCTTCATCAATCTCCTCCGGCTGCCGGGAAGTGTCGAGCCTTACTTCATTGAACGGCTCGAAGCGACGCTGCCCGGGCGCACCAAAAGGATACTCAATCGACTCCGCGAGGTGAAGGGTGGAAGTCTCAATCGTCCCGGCTTTCACCAGCGAATGGAGGGAGAAGGCCCCTACTGGCAGCTGATCACCCAGACCTTTCAACTCCACTCCCGCCGGCTCGGCTTCAACCAGCCGCGCACCGCCACTGAAGAGAACCAGACCACCTTTCGCCGCCCCTCCGCTCAGGGACGGCTCTTCGATTGAGTCAGCGGCGGAGGCTCCCCCCAAAGGGAACGGCCGCCAGGATAGCCAGCAATCCGGAGAGTGGGACGTGGTGGCGGCTGCCGCTCTCATAAACACTGTCGATCACCAGCTGGCAGATGACTATCAGCAGGGGGATCGAGAAGAGGGGAAGCTGGTAGAGCGTTGGCGCCCTCAACCATCCAAGAAGTATCAGCATCCAGATGAGCATCCAGTAACCGGTGCTGACCAGCTTAGCGAGATGCAGCGTCGGACCACCAATTCCCAGTCCACGCCGGAGCGTCTCGTAGGCCCCCATGTTGTCATCACCGAGAAAGGCGATCTGCTTTCTGAAGGCGAGGTGCAGAAACTGGCGCGGATGGTTGCGAATCCACTCGCGGGCAAGTTCTCCGCCGCGACGGTTCCGCTCCAGTTCAGCCATTCCCTGCAGGTCGACCTCACCTCGCTCCGTATAGGTGCCGGTGGCGAGCGGGTTGTTCGCCCGATAGAGAACATCCCCGCCGTTGGTCGAGACCATGACCAGCTCGCCGAAGATCCGGTAGTTGCGCCAGATCCAGGGGGCCAAGACCAGGGCGACCCCAAAGACGACGACCAGACCGTGGCGGAGAGGAACGCGCAGACTCCCGGTCGCCGCGACTTCGGCCAGACCAAGCACTGCCGGCAGCAGTATGAATGATGGTTGGGTGAGGGTCGCGCAGCCAATCAACCCGCCCGTCAGCAGGAGATGCCAGCTCCGCCCACCCGACAGGCCCCGCACAAAAGTGAGGACCAGGGCGGTGACCAGGGGCAGCAGCAACTGCTCCTTGCTCGCCAGACCGGCGCTCATGACATTGCTTGGCCAGATCGCCACCAGGAGCGGCGCCACTCGTCCCGCCCGCGGATTCGGCAGACCTGCCGTGAGGATGATCGTCAGCGTCGTCAGAAACAGATTGGCAAGGAGCGGTACCCAGTGCGGTGGACCACCAATGGCCAGGAATGGCGCCAGGAATAATGGCAGTCCGGGCGGCCAGTAGGCCTGATAAGACCCGTTACCACCATACGCTCCGCGCTCGACGAGGCCCCGCGCAAGGTCGAAGTAGATGGCAAAATCTGAACGGGGCGGGGCGTTGAAGATGAGCGCCCAGCCAAGGCGGAGGAGCAGGCCAATGGCCAGCACCAGCAGCAACCAGCGACGCGATTCAATCTGCTCGACCGGACGCAAGAGACGCTCCAGCCATTGGCCCAGCCTCTCCCGCCACACGATCAGCCAGCCAAGGAGTCCGGCCGTGACGACTCCGGCCACTCCGAGGGCCACTCCGGCGGGCACTCCCAGCAGCGAGAGATTGAGATAGAGCACCGCCACCAGGGTCAGCAAGGCCGGCAGTGGAAGCAGCCACATCGGGCAACGGGAGAGAATGTTCACCATGCGCTCATCACGATTATTGACGGGGGCGCGGGGTCATCGCCTCTCCGCAATTGACAGCAGATCTCCACAAAAGAGACTGGCTACCACCTCGTCGCCGAGGTGGTAGCCAGTGCCAGTTTGACGATTTTCAGAGTCACGCGATCAGAAATTGAGCTTCGCCCCAATCCTGATCTTGCGGGCCTCGTTGATGATGCCATCACGAATCCGCCCGAAGGTGGTGCTGGTGATGACCGCCGTCGGGAACCCGAAGACCGGCGTGTTGGTGATATTGAAGAACTCGAACCGGAGCTCGAAATTGACCCCCTCGGAGATGTAGGTTCTCTTGAGGAAGGCCATATCAAGATTGTAGCGGCCCGGTCCGTTGAAGTAGTTGCGGCCCGTGTTGCCAATCGAGCCGGCGACAGGCTGGCTGAACTTGGCAATCTGATCTGCCGTGAAGAAACCGGGCACGCCGGCAAAGGTGTTCGACCGTGGATCGACCTTGCCCATGCTCCGCGAACAGCCGTTGCAATCGGCCGTCGACTGGACAATATTCGAAAACTGGTTCGAACCGGAGTAGACGGTGAAAGGGCGGCCCGAACTGAGCGTCACCACACCGTTGACATTCCACCCCTCGATCATCTTCCGAATGACGGTGGGGGCGTTGGCCCCGAAGCGGTTGTTTCGTCCGAATGGAAGATCATAAATTCCATACGCGGTGAAATAATGGGTCTGGTCGAAATCGGACCGGGCATAGTTCAGCCGGCGATTGAAATTGTTGAAGGGGGTTGACGAAGCCGACTGCGCATTACCTGTTCCGACCACCGTGAAGGTTGGATCGAAGGAGCGGGTATCGAGCGACTTCGAGAAGGTGTAGGATCCCTGGAACTGGAAGCCCTTCGCAAACTTCCGCTGGACCATGACCTGCAGTGAGTGATAGGTCGAGAAATCGTTCGAGTCGATCACGTTGAGGGTCGCAAACTGCGGGTACGGCCGGAAGAAGGTCGTCGGCAGATTGGCGAGCGTGAGCAGGGGAACGTTGTTCTGCACGCGTCCCGCGGCATCAGCGGCGACCGCCGCCGCGCTGTTCAGCTGCACCGAACTGGCGAACTGACGACGAACGAAGGCCGAGCCGGTCTCATTGGCCGTCTTGCGGGTATCGCGCCCGTAGAGCTGGTTCATCAGCGCACTCTCACCACCAGCCGCGACCACCTTGAAGGCATCGAGGAAACCATTGTTGATGATGTCGACCTGGTTGACGTTATAGGCGCCAAAGAGATTGGTCGCCTTCCGTCCAATGTAGGAGACATCGACGAGGATCTCTTTCCCAAGCTCGCGCTGGATGTTGAGGCTCCAGCCATTGGTCGCCGGAGACTTGAAATTGGGGTCGAGAACCGTGATGGCGCCGAGGCCATAGGCCGCCGGCTGGAGCTGATCGATCGGACGCACCGTCGCCGGCGGAACGACCGACTGAACTCCATCGCGGATGCGCCGGTTGGTTCCGTTGGGACCATTGAACTGCGGGGCGACATCGACCACGCCCAGCGTCACGCCGGGAATCGTGTTGTAGATCTGTGAGGAGATCACCTGCGTGTTGATGCGGTCATAGGCGAGGCGGTAGTTGGCGCGAACCGAGGTCTTCCCGTCTCCCCACGGATCCCACGCAAAACCGATGCTGGGCGACCAATTGTTGAGATCGCTGTCATAGAGGTTGTCGCTCTGCCACTTCAGCGTCGTGCTGGCCGGCGCGCCGACCGAGACCAACTGATTTGGCCGGAAGAGGCGGCTCTGCGCCCGCGGCGTGAGACGCGCCTCATAGCGGATGCCGATGTCGACGGTGAAGTTGGGGCGGAGCTTCCAGGTATCCTGCGCGTAGAAGTCATACTCCGGATACCGGGCATCATTGATAAAGGTCGACTTGGCTGAAAGATAGGAGAAGAGGTCGGGCGAGGCGGCAAAGCCCTGGCGCACCGATCCAATCCGACCGAGAAGATCGTTGATCATTCCCTGGAGTCGCGGACGGTCGAGCGCGTTCATAAAGAGCGGACGACCGGCGGCGATGTCGGGCAGACAGAAGAGCTCCTGCCCGGTCGCATTGATGCCCGGAGCTCCGCCGGCTCCATAGGCTCCACTGGCGCAGGCGACGTTGACCGGGGTGCTCAGATTGACGCTTATTTCGGAGTTCTGCCCGCCAATCGATCCGCGGACATCCTTGTGCTGCTGGTAACGGAAGTTGATGCCCGTCTTGATCAGGTGGGCGCCCTTGGTCCAGCTGAGGTTATCGACAATCTGTACCGTCGTCACCGTCCGCAGGTTCCCCCGCGAGAAATCGAGTGGATCACTCGGGTTGACCGTGACGATCGAAAAGGGCTCATCGCCCGCTGACGGATTGATGAAATTGAAGGTAAAGCGATTGAATCCGCCAACCAGCTCGTTGACCAGGTTGTTGTTGATGACCCGGCGGTAGCTGACCGCGAGATTGTTCGGCGTCCGCTCGGTGTTGACCCACGGCGCCAGACCCGGGTAACGCGGTTCGCCGCTGTTGGTCGTATCGTTGATCGTGTTCTGCTGACCCCACGAGTAGCGGGCAAAGACATTGTTCCGCTCATTGAACTTGTGGTCGATCTTGAGGTGGAAATCCCGCTGCGGATCCAGTCGTCCGCCACTATAGTTGAAACCGGCGGTGTTCAGACCGTCGCCAACACTGAAGTTGTTCGGCTCCGGGAGCAGCCCGATTATCCGCTGCGTCGCCGGGTCGACGCCGAGTCGGCGCGGATCGTTCTGGAGAACATTGAACGAGGCGATACAGTTGGTCGTCACGGTCGCCGAACAGTCCGGCAGCACCGGGGCTCCGGCCAGATTGACCGAGGCGCCTGCCTGGCCGGCATTGGTGTTTCGCCCACCGACGACATAGCGATAGAGCCCCTGCTTGGCCTGCGAGGTGTAGACCGTCCGGGTGCGGGTGTAGGGGCTGACCTGCCGCTGCCCCTGGTAGTTGAAGAAGAAGAATGTCCGGTCCTTGATCACCGGACCTCCAATGTCCCCACCAAACTGGTGCTGGAGCAGGAAGGGCTTCGGAATCGCGTTGAGGTTGTTGCCCCACTCGTTGGCGGCGAGAGCGCTGCCACGGTACCAGTAGAAGAGGTTGCCGTGAAAGTTGTTGGTTCCCGACTTGGTGACCAGGGACACCTGGGCGCCGCTCGAACGGCCATACTCGGCGGTCGCGTTGCTGGTGATGACCCGAAACTCCTGCAGTGAGTCGGGGTTGGTGCGGATCGGGGAGAACTCTGAACCACCAGCAGAGGACTCGTTGATATCGATTCCGTCGAGGGTGTAGTTGAAGGCCCGGTCACGGGCGCCATTGACGTGCGAGCCTCCACCAGTATTGGCGCCGGTGTTGACTCCGGGCTGGAGCCGGACAAAGATGAGCGGGTTGCGGCCGCCCGTGCCCGATTCGAGACCGAGGGGAAGATCGACGAGGGTCTTGTTGTCGATCAGTCCGCCGAGGTTACCGGAAGTCGAGGTCTGGACCCGCTCAAAAGAACCGACCACTTCGATCTGCTCCTGGGCGCCACCCACCTCGAGTTCGGCATTGACCGTCAATGGCAGACCGACCGTCAGGATGTTGCCGCGGGCGATCAAGCGTTTGAAGCCCTCCATCTCGATCGTCACCGTGTAGGTGCCAATCTGGACGGCGTCAAAGACGTAGGTTCCCGATGAGGTGGTCGTCGTCACATAGGTGACGCTGGTCCCCTCATTGGTCAGGCTCACCTTTGCTCCGGCAATGACTGCCCCCGCCTTGTCCGTGACGTTTCCCGTCACGCGCGACGAACCAACCTGGGCCAACACACTGGTTACCGCCAGCAGCAGTACCAATAACAGGCCTCCTCCCCGCTCCATCGATCTCTTCATATTGAGTCTTCCCTTCTCGATTGTGTGGATATCCGGATCATCTCGTAAAGATCGTCAAGAGTGCCTCCACTGAAAAGCCGGCGCCAGATCATCTCCAGCCTCTGCCGGGCAAAACCAACCCGGGACGAAGAACGGCGGGACAGCTCACTGGCGCTGTAACTCTCACTATCCGTCTCCGTAGCAGCATTGACCGAGCCTTGCTTTGAAGTGTGGCAATGTTCATTAAAGATGAGGCAATTCTCATACCGCCAGAGTCATCACAGACCCGGCGGGGGAGTGGGCAGCAGAAGACCAGCTTTCTCAGGCACTTACAGTGACCTGTCTGAGTT
>JBEAVZ010000402.1:0-5152 GCA_041160645.1 Acidobacteriota bacterium | reverse complement strand
GTAGAGGTTCTTCTCGAAAGCCTTCAGACACTCCTCGCCGCTCTCGGCTGTTGAGACTTCGAACCCTTCGTCCTCGAGGACCCCGGTCAGGGACTGCCGGATTCCAGGTTCATCATCGACTATCAGAATCGAATAGGCCATAACTCAATCAATCAGTGGCAATCAGTGGCAATCAGTGGCAATCACTGGCAATCAGTGGCGATCAGTGGCGATCAGTGGAAGTTCAATCAAAAATGCCGCGCCATGCGGCCGATTCTCAAGGACGCGAATTCGTCCGTGATGTTCGGCGACGATCCGGCTGACGATTGCCAGCCCCAGACCCGTGCCGCGCTTGCGTGTCGAAAAATATGGTTCAAAGATTCGTTCACGGTGTTCGACCGGGATGCCAGGTCCGGTGTCGGAGACGAGAAGTTCGATGATCTTTCGCTCCGCAATCACCCGCGTGCTGATGAGCAGGCGCTGTTCATCGGTTGAGAGGGCGACGAACTCGAGGGCATTGTCGAGCAGATTGACGAGCACCTGGCGCATCTGCTCGCCATCGAGCAGAATCGACGGAAGTTGCGGATCGAGATGGCATTCGAGCTGTATGTGAGCCAATCTCCCGTCATACAAACGCAACGCCTTGGTGACGACCTCGTTGAGCGAGGTGGGTTCGAGGTGAATTTTGGGCAGTCGGGCAAATGTCGAGAACTCTTCGACCATGCGCTGGAGCGTCGCCACCTCGGTCCCAATCATCGCCGTACACTCGCGGACCATGCGCACCTGCCGTTCAGTCAGTCGCCCCGCTCCGGTCGGCTCGCTCTGCGTATCCCCAAGCAGGTTGCGCGCGAGACGTTCGGCCGAGAGACGGATTGGGGTGAGCGGGTTTCTGATCTCGTGGGCCATGCGGCGGGCGACCTCACTCCACGCTGCGCGGCGCTGCGCGTCGATCAGTTCCGAGAGATCCTCGATGACGATCACGACTCCCCGGACTTCACCCTCGCCGTCAAGCCGCGCCGTCACTGTTACGGCGGCGTCAAGCTTAACCTGGTTGGCCAGGGTGAAGTGGACTTCGCGGGTTACGGAGCGGTACCGGGCCGCGAGGAGAATCAGCCGCCGCAGCTCTTCACGCTGCTGTTCCGGCAGCAGGAGTTCGAGCGAGCGGCCCGTCAGCTGATCGTTGGCCTGCCCCGGATCGATCTCGAGCAGAGCCAGTGCCGCGCCATTGATCGTGGTGATATTGCCCGTCTCGTCGAGCGAAATCACGCCGGCGGAGAGGCTCTGCAGAATTGTCTCGATATACTGCCGCCGTTCGAGGAGCTGCCGGTTGATTACCTGCAGGTCATCCGCGGACTGCTGCAAGCGGCGCCGATTTTCGGCCAGCTCGGTCGTCATCTCGTTGAAGGAGCGGGCCAGCGTCGCCAGCTCATCATCGCCAACGACCGTCGCGTGATAGTCGAGCTCGCCCCGCCGGATGCGAGCTGTGGCCTCAGCCAGCCGCTGGACTGGTTCGGCGATACTCCGCGAGACGTTAATCGCCATCCAGAAGGCGATGAAGAGGACGAGCAGCGTCATCAGCGCGAGCGTCTGCAGCATGGTGCTCCGGTAGAGCTTGTTGTTCGCTTTGAGCGCCTCGTAACGACGTTCTTCCTCCCGGATCAGGATCAGGTTGGTCGAAAGATCGGTCGGCAGTCGCCGGGCAATCAGCAGAAACCGTCGCGGCGTCGTCTCCGGGAGCACCGTGCCATTGACCAGGTAGATCGTCCTCTCGCGCGGTTCAGTGATCTCACCCCGGTAGACGCCGTTCGTCCTCAGCTCCCGCGAGATCAGCGGCAACTGGCCGGTCAGTGATGGGGGAAGCGGAAGACCGTCCTTTCGGCGTTCTTCGAGGACCAGACTGCCCTCTTCATCCAGGACGCGGGCCAGCGCCAGTTGGTGGGATTCGACCTCGTCAGCGAGGCCGGTTCCGGCCGGCTGCCTGATGACCAGCCGCGCCAGGGTCTGCGCCAGCGCGCCATTACCCTCTATCTCATCTCTCAGGTAGCGCCGCTCCATCGAAATTGCATTCTTCAGAATCTCGTCACCGGGCAGGCTGAACCACTTGTCGATGCTCCGGTTGATCAGCCCCGTCGTCGCAAAGAAGAGAAAGGTGACCGGCAATAACGAGAGTGAGATAAAAAAGATGACCAGTCGCGTCTTGAACCGTGCCCCAAGGCGGCGCTCGCGTCGCTCCCGCCGCAGCTTGATGATGTTGCGCACCAGCACCATCAGCAAAATAATGAAGGCCAGGAGGTTGATGGTCGAGAGGACGTAGAGGCTAAAGGTCTCGCTGACCGAGCGTGGGCGCAGCCACGTCAGCGTATTGAAGGCCGATTGGACGAAGAGCAGCGCGAAGAGAAGGGTTGTCAGGAGGGCGAGCACTGCGATCCGCAGCCGCCGGCGGCGCAGCCGTCGCTGGTCGTATATTCCACCCGGTTCGTCTGTCGTGTTGCTCGCGTCAGATCTCATGAAACAATTATGCACCAGTGGCCTCGATCGCGCGAAGCACTTCACTGGTGGTCAGGGAGGGGATCGCCGCCCGCCTAACGGGGGGCTTCCTCCGTCTCACGTACAATTCGGAATCCAAGGTCGAAACGGGTCCGGTCAGGAAAGAAGAAGCTGCGCTGCCCGGCGCGTGGCGCCAGATTGGCCCGGCCAAATCCACCCCCACGAACTACGCGGGCCGGACCCTCGAGGCCGAGCAGTCTGACTTTGCGCCCCTCGGCCGGCCCCCGTGGGTTGACTCGCGGCGCGGCGCGGTAGGCCTGCGGATCGTACCAGTCGAGGCACCACTCCCAGATGCTCCCAACCGACTCATACTCGCTCCCGACTACTCTGGCCGCATGCTCCCACTCCGCCTCCGTCGGCAGCCGGTACCGGTGTCCTGTCTGCGAAGAAAGCCACTGGCAGAAGGCGACGGCGTCCTCCCAGCTCACATAGACGACCGGTCGATCACCCTGTTCCGGCGGAAAATTGTTCCCACTCCAACCATAGGTGATCCCATTGGGAGCGACACGTCCGGTCACGTCGATAAAGAACTTGTAGAGCTGGTTGGTGACCTCCCGCCGGGAGATCTCGAAGCTTGAGAGGCTTACTTCGTGGGCTGGTCGCTGATCCCTGACCCCGCGATCGTCGCCACGCATAAATGTGGCAGCCGGAACCTTGATCATTGCCGGATTGAGGCGTGGCCGCAGTTCGATCTTCAACTGGCGCGACTGCCCCGCGCCAATCTCGACCGTCGATTGCCAGGGTTCATATCCGTCTCTGGTCACCGTGATCTGTCGCCGCCCCGGACTGAGCCCACTGACGCTGATCGGATACCCTCTGACGCTCCGCAGTCGAATCGATCCGTCGATCAACAGCTCGGCGCCCGACTCGTTCACCACTATCTCCAGCTGCCCGGTCGCCGGTTTTTTGATCAGTGGTCGGGTAAGCCTGGTCACTGGCTGCTCCAGCTCCACTACTCCCTCCCAGGCCTCGTAACCGGGGGCGCTGATGCGCACCTGGCGCCGTCCACCCGCCAACAGACTCAGCGCCAACCGTCCATCTGCTCCGGTGCCTTGCGGCGCCAATCCCTCAATCTCGACCAGACTGCCCGGAGTGGTCAACAACATCAGCCGAAAGCCATTACTGGCCGCTGCCGCCGGTTCAATCCGCGTTCGTTTCGCCGGGGCGGGAGGAGCTTTCGGGCGCCGGCGCGGAGCCCCCGGCGCAGGCTTTTTTGTCGTTGTTTTGGGCGTCGATGTCGACTCTTTGGCTGGTTGCGGTTTGACTGGACCCAGTATTCTTCCCGTTGGATTTTGGGCCATGAGGGGCGGAACTGCCAGCGCCAGGCAGCAGAGGATCCATCGGTTCGACTTCATCAATCGGTCTGCCATCGTTCTTCTCAGAAGCCCACGGCCAAAAGCATCTGGCCAGAAACACCACGGCCAGACCCTTCACGAATGGTCTGGCCCGCTGCCTGGCTTGATTACCAGGTTCAGCCATCCTGGTTCAGCCTTGCTCTGGCTTCAAGGCGGGCGCGGTCTCCCGCCGGGTCAACCGACCAGTCTACTGGCCATTCCGCGCGCTGGCCGGTGGCTCGGGGTCCCGCACACATCTGAAACCAGTCTTGTCATAGCCCCTGTTCTCCGGAACAATCCCCCGGTAGGTTGCCGTTGCCCGATCGATCGTCACATCATAAGCGCCACCGCGGATGATCCGCCCCTCCGCGATCTGCGCCGCCCGGTCACCGTACCTCATTGGCTTGTCCGCAGTCCATTCCCAGACATTGCCGCTCAGGTCAAGAATGCCATCCGGACTCGCTCCACCCGGGAAGGATCCGACACGCACCAGGCGCGCTTCGCGTCCCGACCGGACATTCCCACGACCTTCCTTCCAGGCGTCTCCCCACGGATAGAGCCGACCTGCGGTTCCCCGCGCGGCCATCTCCCACTCGGCCTCTGTTGGAAGACGCTTGTTGGCCCACGCCGCATAGCCATTTGCCTCGTTCCAGCTGACATTGACCACCGGAAAACGGGCTTCGCCATCCCGGTAGAGGCCGTCAATCCAGTGCGCGGGCGGGGTCGCTCCCGTGGCCCGCACATAGCGCAGGTACATCTCATTGGTCACCTCGGTCAGATCCATGAAAAATGGCCTGACCTCAACCTCCCGCACCGGCCTCTCCAACTCGTCACCATTCTCTCGCCCCATGCGCAGCAGTCCACCGGCGACGTAGACCATGCCCTCCGGCGCGACCGGGACCGATCCCCTCTCCTCCAATTTTGATCCGGAGGGGACCGGCGGCAAGGCGCCCCCGTCTTTCATTCCATTCAACGAACGGTTTGCCGGACTCTGGCTCGGTTCAGCCCGCAGTACCCACCAGCTCGCCAGCAGGCCGAGGATGATCAGGACGACACTGACGATGCCAAACGCCTGCCAGGCGGCGTTGCCTGACGATCCGCTCGCTCCATCAGCTCGCACCGACCCTTTGCCGCCGCCACGCTTCTGTCCGGCTGGGTCGCCACCACTGATCCTCGCGAGGCGTCGAGCGCTCCCGGCACCCCCCACCTCCGGCTCCTGCCCGGTCGCCTTGCCCAGCCCTCTCACGGTCCCCGGAATTGGCCCCGGAATTGGCCCCGGAATTGGAATAACC
>JBEAVZ010000399.1:0-6111 GCA_041160645.1 Acidobacteriota bacterium | reverse complement strand
GGTGATGGGCGCGCCAACCTCGATGGCATTCGCCAGCAGGGCGAGGCGATGGGCCGCAACACCGAGTTGTCGCGCGTTCGCGATCGCCGCTTCGGAGTTGGCAACGAGCCACGTTGGCAGGCGCAGGCTGAGCGGGCCGAGCATTCGTCCGCTGTGCTGCAGCTCGCTGAAGAGATCATTGCGGATCGCCCCCACGCTCGGGATCCGCAACAACCGGCCGGCCAGCGCGGCATAGAGGTTGGTATAAAAGTGCTGGCTCTGGATCAGGTGCGGCGCGATGTTTCGCAGCGCGGAGGTGATCCGGCGCAGCCTCACCAGGCGCGCTGGCGACTGACCGACCCAGGTGACTGGAATATCCAGCTCACGGATCGGGGCTTCCCAGTACTCGCCACGCGTCAGGGAGAGCAGGTGGAGCGAAGTACCGTCATCACGCAGCGCGCGCAGCAGATGAAAGAGCTGCTTCTCGGCGCCGCCCTGACCAAGAGTTCCGGCAATGAAGGCGATCTTCTGTATCATCGATCGGTGCTGACAACAGTGTGGAGCGACGTCGACTGGGCCCCACGCATCCGGACTCCGGCTGTCGCGAGTCGTTCCCGGATGGTCTTCTGCCAGCGCTCGAGCGAGTATTGCGCGGCTCGCGAGGCGGCCCTCGCCGACATCTCCGCGTAACGATCGGGGTCGCTGAGACAGAAATTGATGGCGGCGGCAATCTCTTCACTTGGGGCGAACGGATCGACCAGCTGACCCGCTTCGTTCCCCACCAGTTGGGGAAGAACGGAGACGCTTGTCGCAACGACTGGCAGACCGCTCGCCAGCGCCTCGTGGACGGCCTTCGGGAAGCCCTCCGATGCGCTGAGCAGGCAGAAGAGATCTGCTTCGCGAAGCAGCTGCCGCACACCCTGATGATCCAGCTGGCCGTGAAAGCGGACCCTCTCCCTCATTCCCACCTGAAGGGCCAGCTGACGCAGCGTTGCCAGCTGCGTGCCATCACCGACAATGTCGAGCGAGATCTCCGGAAGTGACTGGCTCAATCGCGGAAGAGTTCTGATCAGGCGGTCGATCCCCTTCGACTTTTCGAGCCGGGCGACTGTGATCAGCCGTGGTGGTGCGGCGGGCGACGATCTGATCATCCGACACTCCGCGATCTCACTTGTCGTGAGGCTGGTCGAGAAGATCCACGTCAGGTGTGGATTGCGCAACGATGGCGCGGCGTGGTCTCCACCTGTGGCCATCATAATGTTGCGTCCGCCGGCACAATACTCCATCAAGCCACGCCAGAACCGCTCGGCCACCGTGCGCTGGACGGCCCAGTTGCCACAGTAGCGGACGAAGAGCGGGCGTCGGAGGAGCAGGGCGAGCAGCAGTCCAATCGTTCCGATATCGCCCGGAATCGGCGTATGGACAAGATCGGCCCGAAAGATTCGCGCGGCAAGTGTCCACAGATGGGCCAGCAGCCAGAGTGGAAAGCCCAGCTTGCGCCGCAGCCCCTCTCCGCGCGGTTGCCGCAGTGGAATGATCCGCAAGCCCCGGGCTGCCAGGGCCACCCCGTCGCCAGCTGGTTGGGCAATGATTGGAACCATGAGCTCCGTCGTCTCGAAGAGGCCGGCCAGGGCGCGCATCTGGACGGGAAATCCGCCCGTAGTCGCAAAGCCGCTCGGTGAAGCCTCGTCACGCCAGCAGGGTTTATGTGAGATGACGACCAGTCGGGCCAGGGAGACCTCCCTTCGCGATATCGATGAATCCCTCGAGGCGACCGATCAGCTCGGCCAGGTCACCGGAGCTGCGACGGCGAATGGCCGACGCGAGCATCCGCACCAGCTCAAAGGCCTGAAAGCTCCAGAAGCGGCGCCGCTGCCGGAAGCTCAGCGGACCGGCAAGGTCGTTGAAGACATAGTAGTAGTTGACGACGCACTTGAAGCCGATCCGCCGCCGCGAGACGCGTCCTCCCGGGGCATGCAGATGCTGACAGCGCGCATCTCCACACTGCAGCAGGCGCCAGTGTCGCCCGGCGCGCAGCGAGAAGTGGGCGTCCTCGAGCATGCCATAGTCGCGGAAGAATGGATCGAAACGCAGACCAGCGACGAAGACCTCGCGACGCCAGACGGCACAGGCGGTGGTCATGAAGTCGATCGGCCGGAGCCCGGTGAAGGGCGGCTGCAGATTGACGTTGATCGGAATGCCGCTCTGGTAGTCATAGCGTCCAGGCTCGTAGGTGCTGAAGAAGCGCAGCCGCCGGTACCATCGCCAGCGGCCCCTCTCGGCCGGGAAGTGCTGATTGAGCCGGTAGCCAACGACTCCGCCGATCGAGCGCTCATCGTCCTGCGCAAAGACTTCGGCGATCCGGGCCAGAAAGTCGGGTTCGAGTCTGATGTCGTCATCGATCAGCGCGATGAGGGGAGTGGTCGCCGCTTCGATTCCGACGTTCCGTTGAACCGCGGTGCCTCCACCGTGACGAATGTACCGGCAGGCAAAGGGAAGTTGTGGGCGGAGCCGTTCCACACACTCGGCGGTAGCGTTCTCGCCTGTCCGAGCGCCATCGACGATGATCAGCTCGGCCGGCAGTATCTGCTGCTGACCAAGGTTCTCGAGCAGCGCCGCGACCTCCGCTGGTCGGTCGAGGGTCGGCGTGACGATGGTGATGGCGGCGCGGTTCAAGATTGGCGGGCAAGGATGTGGCGCGGATAGGGCTTCCGCGCGTAACGGTCTTCGAGCGGTTCAATCTGGTAGCCGTGTCTGGCCAGCCGCGCCGTCACCTCCCCCTCGAGTTGCGGCGTGTGGACTTCGATCAGCCAGTAGCGTGGCGTGAGCCACGGGAGATCATCTGAGAGCAACTTGGATGCCCCCTGTAGGATCACCATCTCGGCGCCCTCGACATCCATCTTCACCAGGTCGGGGCGACGATGGCTGGCGATGAATTCATCGAGGGTCGTTACTCCAACCATCATCTCGTGCGGTCGTTCCTGACGAATCAGGGAGGCCGTGTAGGTGTCAGCCTCGCCAGTCAGATAGAGGTGTTCGAGTCCGGCCCGGTCGGCGACGGCGTTGGGCACGGTCTCCTGATGTTCGATCTGGTTGGCGGCCATCAGTGACGTGATCCGTGAAACATTGACCGGCAAGGGGTCGAATGAATAGACATGGCCGTCATCACCGACGCAGCGGGCGGCGAGCAGGCTCAGGTAGCCATTGTTGGCTCCAAGATCGTAGACCACGTCACCCGGCCGAAGCAGTCGCCGCAGTGTCCGCTGGATCTGCAGTTCGTAGATGCCAAGTCGGCAGCTTGTCTCCGGTCCGTCAAAATGGCTGCCGCGCAGCGGCCCGGAGATGACCCGGTGGCGACGGGGAAGGATCCGGTGCAGAACCGGTCGCAGCGGACGACGCAGCGGGCCATACCACGCGTGGTAGAGGATTGAATCGAGCATGCACATCACCTCGTTTGTCTTCTCTTCATAATCTGGTCCGTCTCTCTGGTGAGATCGATCAATTGTGCGGCGAGCCGCTCGCTTGAGTGGCCGTCGAGTGTGTGTCCAAAGAAAGACTTAAGGAGACCTTCACGCTCGCGTCGGTGATCGGCGGGGGAAAGGATTGCCTGCCGGATCATCCACGCCAGCTCCTCCGGTGTCCGGGCCAGCTGGACCGCGCCACTGGAGATGATGGGTAGGTAGTGTTCGAAATCGTAGTACCTGGTAAAGTCGAAATCCTGCGCCGGATCGAGACCCGCCGGAAGAAAGCCAATGTTGATCGTTGGCTTGTCGAACATGCAGAGTTCGAGTGAAATGGTCGAGGCAATGTTGATGCCGACCGCGGCATGCCGCAGGGTGTTGCTGAGCAGGAAGGCATCGTCGATCGTCGGCGTCAGCCAGTTCTGCTCCCAGTCGACGGTCGGGAAGAGGATGTCGGGTCGCGTCTTGCGGATCTCATCAAAGACCTCCTGCGGGCCTTTGGGGAGAATGCGGACGACGAGTTGCGGCGATCCCAGATCGGTCATCCCGCGTAGCAGATCAGCGGTCAGGGCGAGCAGCGCCGGTTCACCAGCGATGTGGTTGGCCATGCCGGTCGAGTAGACGACCAGAGGCCGCGCCGGATCGGCGCCAATCCGGGCGCAGTACTCCGCGCGGCTCCACGCGAACTCTGATCGAAAATGGAAATCGAACTGAGGCGTTCCGGTGACCAGCACCTGAGCCGGATCGATCTGCCTGTAGATCGCGAGAAGGTCGCGCCGCAAAGATTCGTTCCAGACGAGGTAGTAGTCTGAGGGTGGATAGATCCGGCCCTGTGAGGTCAGGTTGTCCCACGAAAAGATGAAAGTCGCCGTCGGAATTCCTAAACGTTGCGCGGCGTGGATGACCGGCAGCGCGACATTGCTGTGAACGTGGGAGGCGTTGAAGACCAGGGATGGCTTCAGTTGCCTGAGCAGCGCGAGGTAACGGTCGTCGCCAGCGTGATGACGCGACACCCACCCCTCAGCCATTGTCAGCAGCTCGAGCCCGGGCCGGTTGATGAAGGGGCGCGCCACCAGCTTCTTGAGCGACCGTTTCATCCGCTGTCGAGGGGAGACTGCCTCGCGTTCCCGCCACTCCCAGCGCGCCTGCGCCCCTTTCGACCAGAGCCAGCGTCCGTGGGCGAGATCCAGTTCCTCGCGCAGCGCCCTGACCAGCCAGGGTTCAGGGCGCTGTGTTAGTTCGTATAGCGCGTCAAAGCGCGCGCTCAGCCCGTTCCAGAGCGCCTCGTTCGGTTTGACGGCGAGGACGGCGAGCGGCGCTTCTGCGGCGACCTGCTGCAATGCTCCGGTGTAGACCATGTTGCGGATCGCCTCGCCACGCGGGAGGATCGCCAGAAGTCCGCGGTTCGGTGCCGTAGTTGAGCTCATGTCTGTTTCACCTGCGCGGCAAAATCGAGAATCGCCGTCGCCAGACGCGCGCCGGATTCTCCATCGATCCGGCCACAGACCAGTTCAGCGATCCAGCGGCGTTTCTCGCGGTGCCACTCGGGGTGGGCGAGGTAGCCGCGAACCGCCTCGACCATCTCCGCCGGATTGCTGACCATCCACATTCCGCCCGATTCGGCGATCGGTTTGAAATGGGTCCAGAGGTGGTTGAGATCGTGAACGAGCTGTTGGCGCGGCTGACCGGGCGCCGGATCGAAGTCGAGATTGACGACCGGTTTGTCGAAGATGGCTCCATCGATCGCCGCGGTCGAGGAGAGGTTGACCACTACGGCGGCGTGGCGGAAAGTGTTGACCCATTGCCCAATCTGTTCTTCATCCTGGGCGCGGTGCGCCACCCGCTGACCGCGCTGCGGCGTCTCCTGGAGGACGACCCGCGGGCCGAGCTGGCGCAACGGGTCGAGATCCCGCCCATCATCGTGAATCGGATGTGGCCTCACCAGCAGTTGCACATCCCCCAGCTCGAGGCGGGCAATCGACTCGCCGAGATATCTGATCGCCTCCACTTCCTGAAAGAGGTTTGGCGAGCCCATGGCGTAGAGCACGATCGGTCGCTCCGGGGCGAGCCGCTGCTCACGGCAGAACGCGGCGCGCTCCTGCGCGAAACGCTGATCAAAGAAGACGTCGAATTGTGGTGCGCCGGTCAGATAGACCGGCACCCGACGCGACTCCGGATAGAAGTGCTCAATGTCCCGCTTCATCTGTTCGGACCAGACGAGATAGCCATCGTAACGGAAGACCATGCGGTTCTTGGTCGAAGGATTGTCCCACGAGGTGATCTGGGCGAGGACTGGGATGCCCAACCGCCGCGCCGCGGCGACGATTGCCGGTTCCTCGTAGCGAAAGGTGCCCGTCGTCACCAGCAGGTCCGGGCAAAGCTGGCGGAGCCGGGCCAGCCCCTCTGGGCTGCGATCACAGGTCAGCAGCAACCGCTCCAGCCACGCCTCGGTCAATCGTTCAGTGTGGAGCGCGGCGAGCAGTCTCGCCGGGCCTTTCAGCGCGAGGACGCGCCGGCGGTGCTCCAGATCACGCACATTGCGCATCATGCTCAATCGGCTTGGCGGCTGCAGCCGAAAGTCCCAGACATACTCGTTGAAGCGCCGCAGGTAGTTGTAGGGATACTCCCGAAAGGGGCGTACCGCCGGGAACGGCGCGATCTCGATCCCGGC
>JBEAVZ010000396.1:0-2827 GCA_041160645.1 Acidobacteriota bacterium | reverse complement strand
ATGGTGGCTGGGCCATGTACTAGCCCTTTGGGCAGGTGGTTTGTTCGTAGCTGAGCAGCAAGCGCTTGCGGGCGACTCCCCAGCGGAAGCCTCCCAGCTGGCAGTTCTGTGGAACCACGCGGTGGCAGGGAATCAGCCAGGCAATCCGGTTGGCGCCGACTGCCGCGCCAACGGCCCGGGCAGCCGTCGGCACGCCCATCGCCCGCGCAATTGCGCCGTAGGTCGTCAAACTGCCCCACGGAATCCGTTGCAGCGTGCGCCAGACCTCGTGCTGGAAGTGGGTCCCGGTCAGCGCCAGTTCGGTTGGCGGGCCGGTTGGGGAGAAGAGTGCGCGAACCAGTGACCGGGCGAGCAGATCGTCCGCGGTGGAGGCCAGGTTTGGCCAGTGCCGGCCAAGCTCCTCGAGCGCCAGTGACCGCTCAGCCTCTTCCTGAAAGCTCAGGTGGCAGACCAGCCCGTCCCGGGTCGCAATCAGGCATTCTCCGAACGGAGTCTCCGCAAAACCAAACTCAACCCTGATCGCTCCCGCCTCGCGCTTCTCGAGGCGTTTGAGAGCTGTTCCGTTGCGCGGGGGAAGAGTTTCAAGCAGGGCCTCTCTGGCGATAACCAGACGAGCGTCAGCGCCACTCCGCATGGCTTCCGTGCCCACCATCTCGCTACCGCCAGAGTCGATACTCATTCTTAGTAAGTCGCCCGTCCCCCGGTCATATCGAAGGTGAACCCGGTCGTGAAGCTGGCCCCCGGCGAGACGATGAAGGAGACGATGTTGGCAATCTCATCGAGAGTGCCGCACCGCTTCATGGGAATCTTGTCGGTCATGTAGGTGACCTGCGATTCGGGCAGGGCCTCGACCATGGCTGTCCGGATCACTGCCGGAGCACGCGCATTGACCGTGATGCCGCTCTCCGCGTACTCCTTGCCCTGAACCTTGGTCAGCCCGATTACCGCGGCCTTGGAGGCCGAGTAGGCGAGCATTCCGGCATTGCCGTCCTTGCCGGCAATCGAGGCAATGTGCAGAATCCGCCCGTAACCCTGGCTCATCAATCACCGGCAGCACGGCGCGTGACGTGAGGAAGCACCCATTGACATTGACATCAAAGACGAACTTGAAGTTGTCGAACTCGACTTCGTGAGTCTTGATTCCCGTCCGCCCGGTCACGCCGGCGCTGTTGACGAGGATGTCGATCCGCCCATACTCCGCGGCGATCTGCTTGACCAGTGCGCCGACGGCCGCCTCATCGGTGACATTGCACGGGAAGATTCGTCCGCTGGCGCCGACCTCGACGACCGCTTTCTCCAGCACTTCGCGCTGCAGATCGACCATGGCCACCTGGGCGCCTTCGCTCGCCAACCGCTTCGCGATCGACAGGCCAAGGCCTGCCCCCGCACCTGTGATCACTGCCACCTGCCCCTCGAACTGATTTCCCATCTTGTTGAATGCCTCCTCGAAAATAGACTGAATAGAGTTGATTAATCCGTCCTAGTCGACCGGCGAAATATAGTGGGGATTGATCCCCTTGTAAAGGCCCGCTCAGTCGCCGATAAGGTGCCGGTCGTACCCGCGCGCGATCAGCTCGGCGGCCGCCTGCCAAATACTCTCCGGGATCTCCTGTTCAATCTGAAATCCACGCGCCGGATAGTGCCTGATTCGCTGCAGATCGCCGATCATCAGGTTGATGACCAGATCGCGCGGCAGTTGCGGAGTCGGATAGTCGGCGAACGATATGGGTGGCGAGGAGACGATTGGATCGATCTCTGGCCAGAATTTGCGGAAGGTCGCATAGGCGCGCCGCTCCATATATGGTTTCTGGACGAGCATGACGCTTTGGGGCTGCAGACCCAGCTCCTCAAGGCGCCGGCGGCTGAAGACGATATTCTCTCCGGTGTTGGTCGAGGCTGGTTCGGTGATCAGCGCCTCCTCCGGCACGCCACGTTCCCGCGCCAGGTCGGCAAAGAGGAGGGCCTCCGGTCGATCAAAGAGCTTCTCCGTCAGCTTGCCCGACCCGCAGGACATCATCAGCTTTGGGGCAAAGCCCGCCAGCCAGAGGTCGGCGGCGTGGAGAGCCACCCGCGTATCGTTGCTGCCCAGGGCGAGGATCAGGTCGACCTTCTCCAGCCGGTGGTGGAGATGATGATAGTCCCAGATCAGTTGGGCCAGTTCGGTGAGGCGCGAATCTGTCTCCATCTCAGACCCGCCCCTTGATTCCCAGAATGCGGGCCATCGTTCCACCGTAGATCTTCTTCCGGCTCTCCTCGGGAACCTCGCAGGCATCGAGCATTCGCTCGAACTGACCCATCACCGCATCAAGATTCTCCGGCGGCTCGTCGGTCCCGAAGACGATCTTCTCGAACGCGTAGACGGCGTCTTTCGAACTATGGAGTGAAGGACCTTCCCACCAGAGATAGTCGCGAAAGACGCCGAGGTTGCGCGACTTCTTGAGCAGTGAGGAGCCGGTCAGGTCGAAGTAGAGGTTCTTCTCCCACCGGGCCGCCTCGGCCGCCTCCTCATACCACGGATTGCCGAGGTGGGCCCCCTGGATGACCAGTTTGGGAAAGGAGCGGGCAATTGTATGAAGATAGGCTGGGCGCATCCGCGCCATCGAGGAAGGCTCGGGATCATCACTTGAACCAGAGACGATGCCGGTATGAAAGAGCGCGATGAGCCCCAGCGACTGCATGACCTCGTAGAGAGGAAAATAGGAGAAGTCGTCCCAGTTGTGGCGCGGCGTATGCATCTTGATCCCCCTGAAACCCGCCGCGGCAAATTGGCGAATCTCTTTCACTGCGCCGACATCATCGACGTTGATCTGACCGTAGGGGATGATAA
>JBEAVZ010000394.1:0-8488 GCA_041160645.1 Acidobacteriota bacterium | reverse complement strand
TAAGGACCACGAGGTGGTAGAGCAGATCACAGATTTCACTGGTCAACTGCCTGGTTCCCTGCTCACGGGCGGCCTCTCCAGCCGGGGCACTGGCGGCATTCTTGGCGGCGATGATCGTCTCGGCCGCCTCCTCCCCGATCTTCTTGAGGATCTTGTCGAGCCCCTGCGAGAAGAGATAGGTGGTGTATGACTTCTCCGGGCGGGTTCGCTCCCGCTCGGCGATCTTCTCGTAGAGGTCGTTGAGCAGGATACCCAGATCGAGCGCCCCGACATCGACCAGCGAGAGCGCGTTTCGGCCTGTCGCCTCCGCGGCGGCCGGACTAGCCAGCAGCCGGTAGAAACAGGTTGGCTCGCCCGTGTGGCAGGCGGGCCCTTCCGGACGAACCTTGATCAGAATCGTGTCGGCGTCACAGTCGAGATGGAGCTCGATCACCTTCTGCGTGTTCCCCGAGGTGGCGCCCTTGTGCCACAGCTCCTGGCGTGACCGGCTCCAAAACCAGGTCTCGCCGGTCTGCAGTGTCCTGGCCAGGCTATCGGCATTCATCCAGGCCATCATGAGCACCTCGTTGGATTGGTGATCCTGGACGACGGCCGGAATCAGGCCCCGCTCATCAAATTTTATATTCTGGATCAGATCAGCAGACATCGATCGACTCTCCTCACTTTTGCGGCCTCACTTTTGCGGCCTCACTTTTGCGGCTGGCGCTTCTTTCCCGCCCCGGCCGCCTCGGCAAAACGCGTCAGGATCCAGTCACCAACCGACGAGAGCAATCCCGGGTCGGTGGGACGAGAGTCATCCTTGTAAGAAGCAAACGACGGCTGGCCCTTGTTGACCCTGAGAAGGTGGTCCATCTCGGGGAGGGTCTGCAGGGTGTGATCCGGGTGGTAGATTCGCTTCAATGACTCTTCGAGAAATGCGGCATCTTTCGTGGTCACCTCCAGATCCTTCTCCCCCTGGACGATGAGGATCGGGAGCCGCAGCGCGGCGAAGGCCTGGAGAGGGTCATTGACGAGCAGACTGACCGATCGCGGCGCCTCTTTGATCACCTCACGCAGCTCGGCGTCATAGGGATTGGCCGGATCGAAGGTCTCCTTGATCACCTCGGGGCGGCTGTAGAAGAGGGCGCGGGTGATCCGTTCCGCTTTGGCCTGAATCTCTCTGATTTCAGCTATTGGCCGCCCCTCCTCGGTCATGCGCGCCTGCATCTCGTCCCGGAGCATCTTGCCCAGCGTTCGTCCGGACATCCCGACCACGACGAGGCCGGCCGCCGCACTCTCGAACTGGGCAAGCAGACTGGTGGCGATGAATCCGCCCTCGCCGTGACCGATCAGAACGATTCTTTTCGGGTCGACCTCCGGCTGGGACGAGAGATACTTGACGGCGCCATGCAGATCATCGATATAGTCGTCGTAGGCTTCGATCTTCTGACACTCACTCACCCCGCGGCAACGACGATCGTAGCGCAACGAGACGATCCCCTGCCTGGCCAGCGCGTTTGCCAGATCACGGTAGACCAGATGGGTCGCCGCGCCAACCTGGAGACCATCACGGGTCGTCGGCCCCATCTCGCTGACGATCACCGCGGCGGGAAGTCGCCCTCCCCCGCTCTTTCGCGTCGGTACAAGAATCGTCCCCGCCAGTTTCAGGTTATGTCCGGTGAAGGTGATCTCGCGGGACGCACCAGCCGACTCCTGTCCGAATGCGCTGACCACCCCGGTGGTCAGGAGAACGGCGAGCACGACGACGCACCAGATATGGCTCTGATCAACTTTGACTCTTCTCACCTGCAGACCTCCTCGCGCCAGGTTGCCTAGCGCATCAGAATACCCCGTCCACGGAGGTAGTCCTTTGCCTCACCAATTGTCAGCTGACCAAAATGGAAGATGGAGGCCGCCAGAACGGCGCTGGCCTTGCCAACGGTCAGCGCGTCGTAGAGATGCTCGAGATTTCCCGCGCCGCCCGAGGCGATCACCGGAATCTGCACCGCTTCAGCCACCGCCCTCGTCAATTCGAGATCGTAACCATCCTTACGTCCATCCTGGTCCATACTTGTCAGGAGAATCTCTCCCGCGCCAAGCGCCGCCGCCTGGCACGCCCATTCGACCGCGTCGAGATCGGTTGGCGTTCGTCCACCGTTCAGAAAGACCTGCCAGCGCGGCACGGATCCGGGCACGCGGCGGGCATCGATCGCCACGACAATGCATTGCGCCCCAAAGCGCTCCGCCCCTTCACGAATCAGATCGGGATTTTTGACGGCCGCCGTGTTGATCGAGACCTTGTCAGCTCCCGACTTGAGAATATGGCGAATATCGTCGACCGTTCGAATTCCTCCACCGACAGTGAACGGAATGAAGACCTGGTCGGCCACCTGACGCACCATTCCGGCGACGATCTCCCGGCGATCCGAGGAGGCGGTGATGTCGAGAAAGACCAGCTCATCGGCCCCCTCGCGGTCATACCGCGCCCCCTGCTCGACCGGATCTCCGGCATCAACCAGATTGACGAAACTGATCCCCTTCACCACCCGCCCATTGTCGACGTCGAGACAGGGGATAATCCTTTTTGCGAGCATCTCTCCGCTTTCCGCAGGGACCGGGAGGATTCCGGTCCCTGCCTGATCATACCGACTTCAAAGCCTGATCTGCTTGACCCAGAGAACATCGGGCACCGATGCCAGCGCGGTCAGGGTTGCCGTATCGAGCGCGCTATCGACCTGGTAGATCGACATTGCCGCCTCACCGGGCCGATTCCGGCTCAGGAAGAGCTGAGCGATGTTGACGTTGTGCTCGCCAAGGAAGGTGCCAACCCGACCAACCACTCCGGGCTTGTCGTCGTTGTGGAGTACGAGAAGGTGTCCCTGTGGGACCGCCTCGATCCGGTAGGAGTTGATGTAGGCGATCCGCAAGTCTCCGGCCCCGAAGACCGTTCCGGCGATCCGGCACTCACCTTCCGCGCTGCGCACCACCACTTCGACCAGACTGGTGAAATCCTGCGCAGCCAGCGCCTTCGACTCGGTCACCTCGAGCCCGCGCTCGGCCGCAATCAGTGACGCATTGACGGGGGTAACCCGCGCACTGACCGACTTGAGCAGTCCGATCAGGATCGACTGGGTCAGCGGACGCACATCGAGTTCGGCCACGGCCCCGCGGTAACTGATCCGAATCTCTCGAACAGGCTGATTGAAGAACTGCGCCTGAAAGCTGCCCAGCTTCTCACCCAGCTCGAGATAAGGGCGGACATGCTCGAGCACTTCCGGACTGACGGCCGGAACATTGACCGCTCCGGCAACCGCCCCGGTGAGGAGGTAGTTCGAGACCTGCTCGGCAATCGTCACCGCCACCGAGTCCTGGGCCTCGGTCGTCGAAGCGCCGAGATGCGGGGTCACCACCACCTCATCGAGCGTCAGCAGTGGATGGTCGGTCGGTACCGGCTCCTTGACGAAGACATCGAGCGCGGCGCCGGCGACCTTGCCCGACTTGATCGCGTCATAGAGCGCCTGCTCGTCAACCAGTCCTCCCCGGGCACAGTTGATGACCCGAACGCCCTGCTTCATCTTCGCAAAAGCGGCCTCACCGATGATGCCGCGCGTCTCCTCCGTCAGCGGAGTGTGGACGGTGATAAAGTCGGCCTGGCGAATGACCTCGTCGAGCGTCGCCAGTTCGATGCCGGCCTTGGACGCCATCTCCCGCGTAATGAATGGATCGTAGGCAATCACCTTCATCGCCAGGCCAATGGCCCGGGAGGCGACGATCTTCCCAATATTGCCGAGCCCGATCACGCCGAGCGTCTTCCCGGCCAGCTCAACCCCCATGAAACTCTTCTTGTCCCACTTGCCGCCCTTCAACTTGGAGTGCGCCTGCGGAATCTTGCGGGCCAGTGACATGAGCAGCGAAATCGTATGCTCGGCAGTCGTCACACTGTTGCCAGCCGCGGCGTTCATGACCACGATCCCCTTCTGACTGGCGACCGGCACATCGATGTTGTCGACACCGGTTCCAGCCCGGCCAATCACCCGCAGATTGTCGGCCGCGCTCAGGATGTCGGCGGTGACCTTCGTTTCACTGCGGACAATCAAACCCTGGTAGTTCCCGATGATCGCCTTCAACTCCTCCGGCGCCAGACCGACCTTGTGATCGACCTCGAATTCCGGATGGCTTCGCAGGATCTCTATTCCATGACTTGACAGATTATCGCTGACCAATATTTTCATATAATCCAATTAAAACCTTTCTGCATAAAAGAGTTCTGGCATCAAGTGGTTCTGCAGTTCAATTGTCGCTGGCGTTGCTGGCGTCACTGGGTTCCTGAAGAAGCTGGCTACAAGCATGTGGGCCGGGAACGCCAGGAGGCTAAGTGCCGCTGGACAAAGCTTGTAATTTCAGTCTGTGGGTGTTCCATTTCCGTATCATATTGACTGAGGCCTGAAATTGCAAACCTGTCCGTCGACAGGGCCGATTCTGAAGAGGGCTTTTGCAAAGTCACTTGTTTTTACATTAACAGAGCGGTCGGGCCCGGTGGAGAAGTAGGGAGAAGTGGGGACAGGCGGGACGAGCGAGTGAGGTGCGACTTTGCAAAAGCCCTGCCGCGGGTGGTCAATGGCAGCCGGCTCGCTTGCCTTTTAGTTCGCTGAAACTTAAACTCTTGCTTCGCTTTGTCAGTTCATAAATATCCGAATTTTACGAGGCATTGCATGAAGATCCATGAGTATCAGGCAAAAGAGCTCTTAAGTCGTTATGAGGTGAAGGTTCCGCGCGGCATTGTCGCTCGTTCCCCACACGAGGCGGAGGACGCGGCGAAGGAACTCGGTCTCCCGGTGGTGGTCAAATCGCAGATCCATGCCGGCGGGCGGGGCAAAGGCGGCGGGGTCAAGCTGGCGCGGACGATCGAAGAGGTCCACCAGATTGCCCGCGACATGATCGGGATGACCCTCGTCACCCACCAGACAGGGCCGGAGGGTCGGGTGGTCAAGACCCTGCTCATCGAAGAGGGGCTGCGCATCAAACAGGAGTTCTACCTGGGCATGCTTCTTGACCGCTCCACTTCGCGACTGGTCTTCATGGCTTCTGCCGCGGGTGGAATGGACATCGAAGAGGTTGCCGCCACGAGCCCGGAGAAGATCCTTCGCGAGTCGATCGATCCAGCCGTCGGCATGCAGCCCTTCCAGGCGCGCAATCTCGCCTTTGGACTCGGTCTCCCTCCGGCCACGATCGGCAAGGCGACCAAGTTCATGCTTGCCCTCTACCGTGCCTTCGTCGAGATGGACGCCTCGATGGTCGAGATCAATCCATTCCTCCTCACGGAGGATGGTGAACTCTATGCTCTCGATGCCAAGGTCACCTTTGACGACAACGCCCACTACCGCCACAAAGAATTCGCCGAGCTGCGCGATCTGAACGAAGAGGCGGAGCTGGAGATCGAAGCCTCCAAGTTCGATCTCAACTACATCAAGCTCGACGGCAATATTGCCTGCATGGTCAACGGAGCCGGGCTGGCCATGGCGACGATGGACATCATCAAACTGGCCGGCGGAGAACCCGCCAACTTCCTCGATGTTGGCGGTGGAGCATCACAGGAACGGGTTGAGAACGCCTTTCGCATCCTGCTTGCCGATGAGAACGTCAAAGCGGTCCTCATCAACATCTTCGGGGGCATTGTCCGCTGCGATATGGTCGCCCGCGGAGTGGTTGAAGCCGCCCGCAAGCTGGGGGTGACGGTTCCGATCATCGTGCGCCTTGAAGGAACCAATGTTGAAGAGGGTCAGCGGGTCCTCCAGGAGTCGGGCATGAACTTTATCGTCGCCCAGGGCATGCGTGACGCGGCGGAGAAGTCGGTCGCGGCGACGGCTTGCTAGTCGCGAGTCGTCACAGACCGTGAAAAGTGAAGAGCCCTGTCTCATCATCTGAGACAGGGCTCTTCGCTTTTCACGGTCTGTGACGATCACCCGTTGGCGCAACGCGTTGGATAGACCGGAACCGTCATGCGGGCCGTTGTCGTCGTCAGAATATGGAGGTTACGCCCGCCGCTGAAGGCGTTCGGAACACTGGTGCTGCCCGAGTTGTAATTGAAAAAGGCGCCAATAATGGCCGTGTTGGAGACGCTGTAGAGGCGGACCCAGCCCGAACGGCCATCCGGAACAACCGAGGTAAACCGCGGCACCGTGCGCGGAGAATTGCTGTTGAAGGTGAGGCGGGTCTGGCACCGGGAGGAGTAGAGGCCAAAGCTATAGGCATTCTCGGTGTCGTTGAAGAGAAGGCCAAAGAGATGGCCAATCTCTCCAACGCCGTTGGTTAGATCACCGCCAGGCCGATTGATGAAGACCATCGTGTCATTGTTGTTGATGCGACTGGGAATATTGTCGACCGCCAGGGTCAGCGGCAGCTTGTCGTAGCTCACTCCGTTGAAATCGATCTCAACGGCGGAATCCGTCGCGAGCACAGTTGGCACATTGCGGGCAGCCACGGCCAGCGCTCCGAGTCCGGCCCGGTGACCGGAACTGAACTTGACGTAGACATCGCCTATCAGGTGGTTGTGGACTATTGGCGCACCATCCGCATTGGTCGCGATGACGATGATGTAACCCTCCGTATTCGGGTCGAGCTCTACCGACTCAAAACTGATCGTCTGGCTGGGGGTCAGGCAGAAGATGAAGTCGGCCGGTGAACCCGACATCCCATCGACGAAGAAGATGTGCACCGCAACCCCGACCGTCGGGGAGGTGTTGGTTATCGCAAACTTGGCGTTCTGCTCCTTGGAGTCGGTCGCATCAGAGGTGTAGACATTGAAGAAGAGAATCGAGCCTGGCTTGTGATCGGAGACGAGATCGTCAGGCAGATATGGCGTTCCCGGATCAGCTCCCCGCACCACCACCGTCGAGAGGAGTGAGCAGGCGATCAGCAGAATCAGATAGGTGATGCACTTTGAAGCGGTCCGATCTGGCAAGTTTCGCAATTGTTTGTTTCTCATCTTATATAATCGATCGATCTGCTCTTCCCCCACCAATCTCGTGCTCATCCGCGCGATTTAGTGGCAGAGCTGGCTAAAACGGGGAAGAATGGACGATGAGGACGGCCGTCAGTCAAGTCAGGCCTCACGAGCGGTCATCAACTGTGGGTCGAACCGACCGCTCCCTCCTCAGGCACTAACCAATTGGCTAAGCAATTGTCGTTCCACAAGATGGACCACAAACCGGGCCAAGAACTGGTCCACAAACTGCGCCATTCACACTCAGATCAACCGGCGACCTGGGAGACCGTGGCGTTGAAGCGGCGCACCTTCGCGGTTAGACATGTGCCTGACAAACACATTCGTGCTGACCTTGCGTAACGGGGATAGCAATGGCTGAAAAATGGGGCTGAAAAATGGGGCTAACAAAGGGGCTTACTGCAAACTGGCCAATCGATTTGACTGCCTTAACGGGGGTGCTGAGAACAGTGGCAGGCGGGGGAGCCGGCCGCAAACAGCAGGTGAGGCAAACTGACCCAGGAAAACTGACCCAGGCAAACTTAAGGGGACAACCTCACTGGGACAACGTCACTGGGGTAAACTCACTGGGACGACCTCACCTGTCTGCTGACCGATCCAATCGATCAACCCTGATTAGTCTATTTTACCAACCGGGGAAATGCAACAACTTTATTGTGCGATGGCTTTAATGAGAGGCGGCGAACGGACGCAGCCGCCCGGGCCAGTGAGTCAGAGGTGGCCCGGACCGCTGTCAACAAATGTTGATCCTGTCGCCTCAGGGTGTCAGATCTCGATGACGACCGGGATGATCATCGGGCGGCGGCCAGTCTCGCGCTGAATGAAGCGCTTCAGATCGACCCGGATCTTCTCCTTGATCAGCGCCCAGTCGACGCGCTCCTCGTGGGTCGACTGCTTGACGGTCTCCCCGATGACCACCCGTGCCTTGGGGATAAAATCTCCGCCATCCTCACTGATCGCCAGTCCACGCTGGATGATCTCGGGCGCCGACTCGAGCTCACCGGAGGACTTGTTGATCGCCACAATCGGAACGACGATGCCATCGTAGGCGAGATGTTTGCGGTCACGAAGCACCACGTCATCGATCCGGCCAAATCCGGAGTCGTCGATCAAGGTCCGTCCGACATTGACCTTGGCGGTAACGCTGGCGCTCCGCTCATCCAGTTCAATGACGTCGCCGGAATCGGCCAGGACGATATTTCGTCGATCGACTCCCCACTTCCGGGCGGCCTCGGCATGGCGATAGAGCTGCCGGGTCTCACCGTGAATGGGGATGAGAAACTTGGGCCGCACGGCCTCGTACATGATCCGCAGATCTTCCTGACGGCCATGCCCGGAGACATGAATTCTGGCCACACTGGAATCGACGACCCGGGCGCCCTTCTTGAAGATGTGGTTCATCATTCGCGAGATCGAGCGCTCATTTCCCGGAATCTGCCGGGCGGAGATGACGACCGTATCACCGGCAAGAACATTGCCATCCTTGTGGGAGTCGACCGCCATGCG
>JBEAVZ010000379.1:0-4900 GCA_041160645.1 Acidobacteriota bacterium | reverse complement strand
ATCTACCTCCTCTTCGTCGTCTGATTAAGGTTATTTTTTTGCACAGGTTGAGGAGATGTTCAGGCAGGCAAAAAAATAGAGGTGACCAACAAATGCTGACCACCTCAGTCACAAACTACACACACATCCCCTAAACGCCGGTCCCCGGGGATTGTTCCATCTTTTGAAATCTTTTTAGAATTTTGTCGGTCCGCCGCCGGCAGGCTGAGCATTCCCGCTACTTCCAGTTGGTGAGCACATTCAGATCGCCGTGCCGGACGGCCACGTAACTGACCGCCAGCAGATTAGCGGTCGGATTGAAGACGATCCCCGGCACCCAGCGGGCGAGACTGCCGGACAACTCAAAGAGCCGGGTCGATCGACGGCTCTCGAGGTTGAACGAAGTGACGACCGGATACCCGTCCGCCGGCGACGAGGCATAGTAGAGCGTCGAACCTGCAATATCCCAGTATCGCCCGATCTTGACCTTGGCCAGTTCCGGAAGCGCCTCCTCCCGTCCACTGCGCAGATCCTTTCTCCACAGACGATCGCCATTCGTATAGTAGAGCGTTCTTCCATCGGCCGACTCGATCGACTCACATCCCAGACTCATCGTCACCGGCTCCGCTTCGCCCCCCTCTGCCGGGATACGATAGATGCGCGAGACGGCCGTCTTGTACGATCCAAAATAGACCCACTGACCATCCGCCGACCACGACGGCATGTTCTCCACCGCTTTATCGTTCGTCAATTGGCGCAGCGCTGTCCCATTGACCCTGATCGTGAAGATATCGGTATTTCCATCGATATTGCGATCAAAGACGATCGTCTGCCCATCCGGCGACCAGCGCGGACTGCCAACCCCGAGTTGATTGAACCGCGTCAACTGGTACGGATTTGAGCAGTCGGAGTTGGCCACCCAGATCTCATCAAACCCGCTCCGCGTCGAGACAAACGCCACTCTCGTTCCATCAGGTGAGAACCGCGGCGAGTCGTCGGCACGCGAGGAGTTGATCCGGCAGACCATCCTTTGCTCGCTCGACCCGCTCTTACCCATCATCTTGATATCGATCAGGGTATCGGTAATCGGCTGCACATAGGCAAGCTGCGTCTCATCAGGCGAGATCGTGATTGAATTGAGATTGACCGGCGACCGGGGCACCGGGACCGGCTGCCCACCCGCGAGCTGGACTCTCCAGAGCAGATTGTTGCCCTGTCGATTGGAGACGAAATAGATCTCCTCACTGTTCGCCCCCCAATGAAAATCGGGAATGTTCCGTTCATCCTTGGTCAACTGCTGCAGATTGCCGTTGCCAAGGGTATAGACGTAGAGCTCGGCGCTGCTATTATTCTCCCAACGAACGAAGGCGATCTTCCGACCATCGGGCGAAAACTGCTGGTTGGTGTCATAGACGTGAACCGGCGGAGTGAGCAGTTTTTTACGTTCCCCCCCATCGACCGAGATCAGGTAGAGGCTGGTCGGCGTCCCCACGCCTTCATTGTCCGATACAGCCAGAGTCTGTCCGTCGGGTGACCAGCTCACCCCTCCCCTGACCTCCCCAATCTCCTCCTCACCTCCCCCACGAACGGGGACAATGATCAGTCTGAAGGGTCGGGCAAACTCCCCCGAGCTGCGCAAAAAGGCGATGCGGGTTCCATCCGGGGACCAGGTCGGCTGAATATCCTCATCCGGGTGGCTCGTCAGCTGCCACTGGACATCCTCGGCGATCATCCTGACGTAGATATCCTGGTTGTCTCGCGTCTCACCCTCTGACGTAAAGGCGATGAAACGACCGTCCGGGGAGAAGGCCGGATAGTTCTCCTCGCCGGGAAGGGTGACCAGTGGCAGGACGATCCCCACATCTTTGCCCTGATCTTTGCCCACCTGCACATTGGATGAGGACAGCCACTGGCGTCTGAACCAGAACTGACCAAAGACCACCCCCAGAATGATCAGCAGCCCAGCCCCGATGAACGGTACCCATTTGGGCCACGAACGACTACCAAGCCGCTGTCCGCCTCCCATCGCCCCTGAACCGTCGCGCTGAAGACTCTCCACCAGCGCAAATTCCGCACCGGGCATCTCACGCGGGAGGTGCTCCAAGAGCTTCATCTCCTGATTGAAGGTGTATCCTTTCCCCGGGACGGTCAAAATGTAGTCCTGGCTGCGGGGATTGTCTCCAAATATTTTACGAAGTTTATGGATGTGCTGCGAGAGGTTACTCTCCTCGATATACTGATCTGGCCAGATCTTTTCGAGGATCTGCTCTTTCTCGACCAATTTCCCGGCATTCTCAACCAACAACTCGAGAATGGCGTAGGTCTTTGGCGGCAACTGAATGAGTTGAGACCCCTTGTAGAGACGGCGCCGGCGGAAATCGATCAAAAAAGGGTCAAATTGATAGACCCTCTCTTCTTTTACTTTGCGCATGCAAATTCTTACGTTTATCGAAGTAAACTCTCTTGCCAAGCTGGGTATAGGCGGTGTATCTGCTCAACAAAGCAACGATGAATTTACAACTCGAGATCAATTCCAAAACAGCAGTAAACTATCAATCAAAAGAGCTTTATTCAAAAGAGCTTTATTCAAAAGAGCTTTATTGATCTATCAACATAAATAACCATTATCAACACGAAAATAAAATGTTGTCATATTAGTAATAAATGCACAACAAGGAACGCAAAGGTTTGATAAATATGCCATTAAAATTCAGCCAGTGCTGAACGACAGCCTGGTCGATCAATTAACATCAATTCAACTTTCTCATCAAGCCGAGCCGAGCCTTACCATCTTTGATCATTTTTACTCACCTGCCCACCGCTTCCACGCGACCTGGCCGGCCACTGCCGGTATTCGACCGACACCCCTCCTGAACTCATCAACTTATCGATCAACTTGTATTTGTAGACGTTATTCGGGAAGGCCAGGCGTGGCCAACTGCATCTATTTGACCTGTTGTGCGGCATTTTTTCTTAAACTCTGACCTGCAGAATCATGCATATTCCCAACCCCGCGCCGTATCACTCCCCATGATCACCGCAGAGAGAGAAGACGGTTCATAATGCCGCTCAGCCAAGGAAAGAATCTGGGGATGCCCCCTGCGAATGAAACCGCCGGTTTCCGGTCACAAACAAGGGGATGTTGATGAGGTGATGATGGATTGGGAGGATAAAGTTAGCGGGTTGCGGATTTGAAGGGCCGGAGATTGCCCGTCTTCCACGCTATTGTCAGTGCCATTGTCAGTAGATGAGAGGGCCAGGGGGAGCCCGTCTCCCGGTGGCCCTTTTTCTTGACTCCGCGATGGCCAAGGCGCGCGACCAGGCAACCCTGACGAATGAACTGCCGGTATGTGGCTCCCGGCCAGACTGATCCCGACGCGAGCCCCCCGCGCACCGGCGAAGACCCGCCGGCCGCCGCTCTAGCGCCAGTTCGTGACAAGACTTATATCTCCGTGACGATTGGTCACATATCCAATGGCCAGCAGATTCTCCCGCGGCGTGAAGGAGATGCCCGGGACCCAGCGGGCCAGACTCCCGGGCAGCTCAAAGAGCTGACCACCCTGACGACTCGCCAGATCAAAGCTCATCACCCGCGGCCGTCCCAGCGGCTGCGGTGAAACATAGTAGAGGGTAGTCCCCTCGATCTCCCAGTAACGACCAATCGCCACATTGGCCAGCTCAGGAACCGCTGACTCCTGTCCATTCAGCTGATCCTTCCGCCACAAATGCTCGCCATTCAGGTAGTAGAGAAATCTTCCATCAGCTGATTCGAATGGCTCACGTCCCGGACTGGTGGTGACCGGCGCCATCTCTCCGCCGCCTACCGGCAGACGATAGATCCGCGAAATTGATGTCTTGTATGAACCGAAGTAGATCCATTTCCCGTCACGCGACCAGAAGGGCATATCCTCGACGGTACTGTCGGTTGTCAGCTGACGAATGTCGGTTCCGTTGGCCCGGATCGTGAAGATGTCGGTATTGTCTTTGATATTGCGATCAAAGACGATCTGCTGCCCGTCGGGTGACCAGCGCGGACTGCCGACCCCGTGCTGATTGAATCTCGTCAACTGGGACGGGTTGGTGCAGTCCGCATTGGCGACCCAGATCTCATCGTGCCCGGATCGGGAGGAGACGAAGACGATTCGTGACCCATCGGGTGAAAACCGGGGCGTATCATCGGCGAGTGAAGAGTTGATCTTACACACCGGGCGCAGGGGGTTGAGATCACGGCCACCAAGCTTGAAGATATCGATCAGGGTGTCCGTGATTGGCTGGGTGGCGGCCAGCAACTTCCCGTTCGGAGCAATGGCAAAGGAGTTGATGTTGGGCAGCGAGACCACCGTCGGAATCGGCTCGCCTCCCCCGACTCCAATTCGCCATAGTCGATTGTGATCTTTGCGCTTCGAGTTGAAGTAGAGCGACCGGCCGTCATAATCCCACTGAATATCGGAAATCACCGTCTGGTCAAAAGTGAGCTGCCGCAGCTCGCCTGACGCCAGTGTCAGCAGATAGAGATCGGCGTTGATGTTGTTCTTCCAGCGCACAAAGGCGATCTGCTGCCCGTCCGGAGAGAACTGCTGGTTGGTCTCATAGACATTGGGGGGGGTGGAGTGCAGAACCCGCCGCTCCTGGCCACCGACCGAGAGGAGGGAGAGCCGGGTCAGTGCCCCACCATCTCCATCCTCCAATGCGGCGATATATTTGCCATCAGGCGACCAGCTCAGCCCCGCCCAGACCTCGCCGATCTCCTGCTCGACTCCTCCACGAACCGGAACGACGATCAGTTTGTACTTTTTCGCATAATCATCAGTAGTGCGCAGAAAGGCCAACCGCGACCCATCCGGCGACCAGGTGGGCTGCTTATCACTCTCGGGATGGCTGGTCACCTGCCAGACCACATTCTGGTCGATCATTCTGACAT
>JBEAVZ010000150.1:0-2991 GCA_041160645.1 Acidobacteriota bacterium | reverse complement strand
CTGGCCGGACTCTACGTCGCGAGCAGTGTGACCACCGGACTGCTCGCGGTCTGGGCCGGCGCGGCTCTCGCAAAGCGACTGCTGCTCTGAGGGGATGCCCTCGTCCACCATTCAAAAAGGCGGAGGTGCATGCAACGAGGCGGAGGTGGGGTATCCCCTCCCTCCGCCTTTCTCGAGGTTGGCTTGGTTGGTCGGTAGAGCCGGCGTGCCAGCCGCCTCCTACCCGGAACTACCGGACCTCAACCTGCGGAACATCGCGAATCTCGATGCTGTTGCTCGAGAGCGTCGTCGAGACGATCCGCTGCAACTCAGCGATCGACTTGTTGTAGTCGGCCAGCGCCCGCAACTCGACTCCGCGTGCCTGGGCAAGTTCAGTCTGCCGCTGCAGGATGAAGTAGGTGATCGAGAGACCGGCGGCAAACTTCTTCTCCTCCCCCTCGAGCTGCTTCTCGGCGTACTGGCGGGCCGAACGAGCGGCTTCGATGCGCATCTTGGCAATCTCGACCGACTGGACAGCGTTGCGAACCTCCAGCTCAATGGTCTGGAGCTGGCGACGGGTCTGGAGATCGACCTGCTTGGTCACCTCACGGGCCCGGGCCAGGTTGGCCTTCGCGGTCCGGTTCTGGAGGGGAAAATTGATCTGCACCCCGACGCTCCAGGTCCGGAACTCGTTCTTAAACATATTGTTGAGCGCCGTGCCATATCCGCCAATGAAGATCGGAAAGGCGCCGAGACGGGCAGGTGTACCGCCAAGTCCGACGGTGCTGTAGTTGAAGAGCAGATCGACCTGGGGTTTCGCCTGATTGCGGAAGAACTCGATATCGATCTTGTTGATCTCTTTCTGGAGATTGAGCTGGCGCATCTCGGGACGGTTGGTCTGGGCAAGCTTGACCGCATCGTCGAGCGGAATCGTGAGCGGGTTGACCTCGAACCGCTCAACCGGCTCGATGCGGGTCTCCCACAGACCATCATCCGGACCATCGACAGTGAGCGCCTTGAGCGCGTTCTCGGCCTGGGCAACCGAGTTCATGGCGACCAGCGCCTGCTGCCGTCGCGATTCGACCTGGGTCGCGGCCGAGACGACATCGATCGGGGCCAGCGTTCCAACCTCGACCTGGCGGCGGTTGTTCTCGAGCTGGATCTCGGCGAGCTTGACGGCGTCGCGCTGAATCGCTTCGTCCTTGATCGCAAAAGCGAGATCCCAGTAGGCCTGCTGAACCCGCGAAATGATCTCGATCGCCCGCTGCCGGAACTGGGCATCGGAGAGATCGAGCCGCTTCCGGCTGATGAAGATCTGCCGGCGGTTGGTGTCGATCTTCAGGTTGCGCAGCAGGGGCTGGGTCAGGTTGACGCCCAAGACCGGGGTGTACTGCGGCGAAAAGAGGTTGACGTTGTTGGCCACGCGCCGGTTCTGGAAGAAGCCCTCGACACGGCTGCCATACTTCTGGACGTTCTGGACGATCGAACTGTTGAACGTGAAGGCGTCGTTGAGGGTAAAGTTGTCGGTGGTTCCGCTGAAGGGGAACGAGTTGGGCCGTCTGGCAGATTCGTAGAGCGAGGTGGTTGAGCCATTCAGATCGTAGGCTCCATATGCGGCGACGATGTCGAAGCCGGCAAGCTTGACGTTCTCTCGCTCGATCTCGATGTCGACGTTCTTGTCGAGGGCCGTCACAATGGCGTCACGGAGAGTCCAATTGACCACCTTGCCGGGCTCCAGTCCAACCGTCCGGGTTGGAATTGGTTGTGAGAGGGGCGCGGTAACACTGGCGGTGGCCCCCCCGCCCGACGGTGTTGACGGGGCACCCTGCTGCTGGGCAAAGGTCGCCCATTGCGGAAGATTGACTGTCAGAACGAGACTGAACAGAACTGCGCAAGTCGCGATCCTCCTGCAGATTTGCCCGTGGGCTGCTTTCATCATGGCCTCTTCTCCTTGGCACCTGCCGCACCAGTTGTCTTCTGGCAGGTCATAATTTTGTTATTCAGGACTCAATTAAAGCGCATCCGGTCACATAAAGCCAGCTTTCAAAGCCAGTTACACTGAGCTCCGCCGTTTGCGGCGAGTTCGGGGCAGCGACCATCATCAAAAAAAGTCATCAAAAATAGTCATCAAAGACGGTTATCACTTGATAAACGTCACATACGAGCAGGCATTGCAACAGGTTGCAAAAATAGTTCGCGTGGCTCTGCCGCTCCCCCCCCGCCGCCGGACCAGGGATCAGGAGCGATAGTCGGCGTTGATCCGGATATAGTCCTCGGTGAGGTCACAGGTCCACTCGGTCACCTCCGCCTCGCCCTGGTTGAGGTCGACGGTGATGACCACTTCGTCCCGGCGAAGAATCTCCAGGGCCTTCGCCTCGTCAAAGAGGAGCCCCCGACCCTGGCGGGCAACCGGCAGATTGCCGATCCGGATGTTGACCTTGCCAACATCGAAGCGAACCCCGCTCCGCCCGGCGGCGGCGAGAATCCGGCCCCAGTTGGCATCCTGACCCGCGATAGCCGTCTTGACGAGCGGACTGGTCGCGATCGTCTCGGCAATGCGGTGGGCATCTTTTTCGGAAGGGGCCTGGCGCACGCGGACGACGATCAGCTTGCGGGCCCCCTCGCCATCGCGCGCGACCTGGATGGCCAGGTCGCGGCAGACATCGGTCAGCGCGCCCAGAAAAGGCTCGAAATCGGGGTGGCGGGTATCGGTAATCTTCTCATTGCCGGCGGCGCCATTGGCAAAGACCGCGAGAGTGTCGTTGGTCGAGGTGTCACCGTCGATCGTGACCCGATTGAAGCTGAGGTTGACGGCCCGGTTGAGGGCTCGCTGGAGGGCGGCCTTGCTGATCGCGGCGTCGGTCGTCACCAGACTGAGCATCGTCGCCATGTTGGGGTGGATCATCCCGGCCCCCTTGGCGACCCCGGCGATCGTCACCCGCTTTCCACCAAGGCGAATCGTCTTCGCCGCGCGCTTGGGCCGCGTATCAGTGGTCATGATCGCCTCGGCGA
>JBEAVZ010000342.1:0-10187 GCA_041160645.1 Acidobacteriota bacterium | reverse complement strand
ACTTCAGCTATGAGCGAATTGTGAATGCCCTTCGCGAGGTGTTCGGCTTGGAAATCAGCGAAGGTGGTATTTCCACCATCATCGCCCGGGCCGGAAATCTGGCGTCTGCGGAAGCCGCAGACATTCGCGAGGCCGTCAAATCAAGCGCAGTGATCCAGAGTGACGAGACCAGCGCCCGGGTAAAAGGCCGCAACTACTGGCACTGGGTATTTCTCAGTGAGTCCGGTGCTTACCATCAGATTGTTCCGCGGCGCAACGCCGAGGTTATCCGTGATCTGATGGAACAGATGATCGCCGATGTCTGGGTCAGCGACTGTTTCAGCGCGCAGATGAAGGCACCAGCCAGGAACTTTCAGGTCTGTCTCCAGCATCAACTCCGGGATTTGAAAAGAATCCTTGAGCGGCTGCCTGAATCAGCCTGGACAACCCAGATCCGGAAACTGTTCCGTGAAGCCATTCACCTGAATAATCGGATGATTGGTCCATCAGCAGATCTGACGCTGAACGGTTTTCACCGTCGCGTCTCGGAGATCGGGAACCGTCTCGATCGGCTACTCGGTGATCAACTGACTGATTCAGACGAGATACGATTGCAGAATCGATTCCGGCTCCATCGGGATAAGTTGCTGACGTTCCTGGACTATCCGGGTGTTCCGCCGACGAATAATGCCAGTGAACAGGCCATTCGGACTTCTGTCATTCACCGAAAGGTAACCAACGGATTTCGATCCGAGTGGGGGGCGAAGGCCTATGCGGACCTGCTGTCTGTGATTTCAACTTCAAAGATCAAGGGTAAGAGGGTCTTTGAAACCCTGGTCAATTTGATGAGATCAGAAGTTCGTCCATTCCTGCACGCCTAACCCCGTGAGTAATTACCTTTTTTCAGGGAGGAGAGTATGAGCAAGAGCAAATATCTTCACGGTAAGCGGATCGCGCCGACGCCGATCAATCCACAGACGACCATTGTCGAGCTGATCGAGAGCTCGTTTCAGGCCTACAATGCCGCCCGGCTGCGCGAAGGGGCGCAGCTCTTCACCGACCGCATGCTCGCTGATGACGTGACGATCGGCATGACGCTGACGGGAGCGCTGACGCCGGCCGGACTGGGCATCTCGGCGATCATCCCGCTCATGGAGGCTGGCTTTGTCGACTGGATCATCTCGACGGGAGCCAACCTCTACCACGACGCCCACTTTGGCCTCGGGCTGGCCATGCACCGCGGGAGCCACCAGATCGACGATGTGACCCTGCGCGAAGAGGGCGTGGTCCGAATCTACGACATCTTCTTCGACTACGAAGTCCTGCTCTCGACCGATGCCTTCTTCCGCGAGATCATCCGCGCCGAGGAGTTCCAGCGCGAGATGTCGACGGCAGAGTTCCATTATCTCTGCGGCAAGTATATTGCGGAGCGCGAGCGGGTGCTTGGATTGAGCAACCAGTCGCTGCTCTCGGCGGCCTACAAGTATGGCGTGCCGATCTACACCTCTTCCCCCGGAGACAGTTCGATCGGGATGAACGTTGCGGCGATGGAGTTGCAGGGTGGGAAGTTGCGGCTCAACCCTTCTGCCGACGTGAATGAGACGGCGGCAATCGTCCTTGCGGCGAAGCGTGGCGGCGGGAAGTCGGCGATCTTCATCTGTGGCGGCGGGAGTCCGAAGAACTTTGCGTTGCAGACTGAGCCGCAGATCCAGGAGGTGCTGGGGATCGACGAGAAGGGTCACGACTACTTTCTGCAGTTGACGGATGCGCGGCCTGACACGGGTGGCCTGAGCGGGGCAACGCCGGCGGAGGCGGTCAGCTGGGGCAAGATCGATCCGGACAAGCTGCCGGGGACGGTCGTCTGCTATCTCGATACAACGGTTGCGCTGCCGCTGATCACCGCCTATGGCATGGCCAAACATCAGCCGCGCCCGCTCAAGCGGCTCTACGATCGCCGCGGGGAGTTCATGGATCGGCTGAAGTCCGAGTATGCCAACTCGGAGCGGAAATAGGCCAGCTCACAAGCCCGCTCGCTGATGGCGCTGGAGATCTATTTATCCAGCGCCATCAGTCTATTCGTTGGGTCAGTTGTTGAAGCCGCTATTTGGCCAGTTATCAGCGCGGCGCCAATAACTGATTTGACGGCCTCGCGTGGCCTACCTTTTACTGAGGCGGATAAGCCGCCGCCCTGAGCGCAGGAACAGCGCGTCGTCGACCGCCGCCACGCCATAGATCCGCTCCAGATCGCTGATCGAGTTCTCCGCCAGCTGCTCATACTTCTGCCCGGCCCGAATGACAAAGGTCTTTCCCTCATTACTGAAGATGTAGATCCGGTCACCAACAGCGAGTGGGGAGGCCCAGCACTCGCCGACGCCGAGACGCTGTCGCCAGACTTCGCGTCCGGTCGCGAGGTCGAGGCAGTAGACGACGCCCACCTTGCTGATAAAGTAGACCAGCCCCCGGTGGACAAGGGGAGAACTAAAGTAGGCGGTCGCGTCAGTGGGTCGCCAGGCAATGTGGGTGGCGGTCACATCGCCACTTCCCCCGAGCCGGATCGCCATACTTCCCTCTTTCTGATCAGATCCAACGATGAGCAGATCGCCAGCCAGAGTTGGCGAGGGCATTGGTGCCCCCTTCAGCCCGGTGACCATCCAGATGGCTTGGCCATCGGTCGTGTCATAGCTGGTCACCCCATCACCACCCCTGACGATCAGCTGTTCGCGGCCCTCGTGAGTCAGGACGAGCGGCGTTCCCCAGGCCATACCGGACTTGCGCTCTGTTCTCCAGACCGTCCGGCCATCAATCTTGCTGATCGCCATGACGAATGAAGTTCCAAGGTGCGAGATGGCAATAAAGATGTGGCGTTGATTGGCGGCGAGCGAACTTCCAAGACCGTGCGGTCCTTTGACCGCCCCGTAATCACGGGTCATCTGCCGTTCCCACACCTGACGGCCGCGGTGGTCAAAGGCGTAGAGGTCACCAGTCTCGAAAAAGACATAGACCCGTTGGCCATCGACCACCGGGGTCGGAGCCGCCTGGCTGACCGTATTCCCGACCTTGACCTTTTCAGTCGTCGTCACGGTACGTCGCCAGAGTTCGCGTCCGGATCGCAGGTCATAGCAGAGGACATATGCCTGTTCCTTGTTTGGTCCATCGACCGTCGTCAAAAAGACCCTCCCGCGCCAGACTACCGGTGAAGACTGGCCATAACCAGGAAGACCAATATCCCAGGTGCGGTTCTTGTCATCAGCCCATTCAACCGGCAGATTGGACACCTCGCTGTGACTGTCACCGTGGCCGCGAAAGCCCGGCCAGACCCGGGTATCGTGACCATCCCCGGCGAATGGAGCGATAAAGAGAAGAAGAGATAGCGTGAAATTCAAAATCATCATATCGGGCAATTCAAGTTAAAGAATGGTGACGGCCCCCCTGGCGGGCCGCCATCTGTCAGCACCCTGGCAGAAGTGAGACCACCCAATCAGAATGAGAGACGAAGCGCGAGCTGCATGGTCCGCTGACCATAGACCGACTGGGCCGCGCCAAAGGCTGGGCTGGCCAGACTGGTCGTGTAGCTCAGAAAGTTGACCGTATTGAAGAGGTTGAAGACCTCGCTCCGGAACTGCATCCGCACCCGTTCCGTCAGACTGAAGTCCTTATGGATGCCGAGACTGACATCGACATAGCCATCGGCGCGCTCCGTATTTCGACCCAGCGTTCCGAGTGGCGTAATCGCGCTGAAATTGCCGGTAAATCCGGGAATGAGCTGGTTGATGGTTACTCCGGGAGCAAGTGACCAGGCCCGGAAATCGGTCGAATTTCGAACCAGCGTGCCATTTGGAATCGTTGGCCGATTGTTGGCCACCCCGTCCGGCGTGGCGGTGCCGCTCTGGAGCGTAAAGGGCAGCGAGGAGCGCAGACTGACGATGGTTGTCGTCTGCCAGCCACCGAAGATGTGGCGCAACACTCCATTTGGAAGCCGCTCGTCGAATGGGAGCGCCCACATCACCGCCGTGTTGAAGTTATGACGAATGTCGAAGTCGGATGGGGCATAGTCGAGTCGGCGGTTCCGCTCGCTGATGAAGTTCTGCGCATCGGTCGAGATATCATCGAGCGCCTTCGACCAGGTATATGCTCCGCGAATCATCAGGCCTTTGGAGATCCGTCCGCCAAGCGAGAGCTGCAGGCTGTGGTAGTTGGACGAAGCGCCCGTCTCGAGCAGCGTGATCACGGCGTTCCCGTACTGTGAGGCCAGTGGACGCGGATTGGGCTGGCCATTGATCGTGCCCGCCCACTGCGCCCCGCCGTTGGGCAGCCGCGTCATTCCCAGATGACGCGCCGTCGTCCCGACGTACGAGGCATTGAGGATCGTCTCACTGCCAAAGAGGCGATAGTCGACGCTCAGATTGAACTGCTGTGAGTATGGCTGCTCGATGTCGGGCGAGGTGATCGTCCGATTCGAGGTTGGCGCGCCGGCGGCGCTGGTCAGGTTATTCAAGGCCGGTCGGAAATAGGTGAAGGTCTGGACACGTGGCGGGGTGAAGCGGAGCTGCGCGATGTAGTTCATCGGCAAGGGGGTAAAAAAGATGCCGTAGCCACCGCGGACGACCAGGTTGTTCTGATTGCCCGGGGTCCAGGCCAGACCGAGACGCGGCGCAAAGTTGTTCTTGTCGGTCGCGTAGTTGACGGGGACCCGGTCATACTTGTCCCCCGGCGTACCATAGAGTTCATAACGCACACCGAAATTGATCTGCAGGTTGGTGCGGGCCCGCCAATCGTCCTGAACATAGAGACCAAACTCCCGCGTTCGCTGGTCGAGCCGTGGATCGCCAAAAGCACGCGTGTAGACGGCCGGCGTCCCCCGCAGGAAATCGGCTCGTGAAGCAAAGACCATCACCCCGTCAAAATTGGTGTTGGCGGTGGTGTTGGCCTCGATAAAGCGCATAACTCCGCCAAACTTGATGCCATGACTCCCAGTGGTCCACGATGTATCGTTCGACATCTGGTAGTTGTTCATCTGGGTATAATCACGAAAAAAGCTGCCGATGCGTTCGGCGCCGGCCACGGTGATGAATCCGGCGATCCCATTGGTGGCCGGATCCCCGAGCCGGGGCGATTCGGGAATGGCGTGCGAGGTCCGATAGGTGTAGTAGGCACGCATTTCATTGGTGACGCGGCTCGAGATGGTCGAATTCCACGCCAGCGCATAGCTCCCATTGCCAGAGGAGAAGCCGGCCCCCTGCGCGAAGAATGGAAAGATCCCGACAGGCTGCGAGGCCGTTCGCGTCAACCGGAAATTGATCAAATTGGCGGGGTTGAGAATATAGTCGAGCCGCCCGAAATAGAAGTGGCCTCCCTGACGGGCCCGTTGCACGGTTGGATCGAAGTTGGGCTGGGTCGGGCTGGTCGTCCTGAGATTGGGCAGCGGATAATGGGCGAGCAGGGCGCTCACTCCCGGAACCGCGGTGGCCCGTTCCTGCTCGGTGAAGGTGAAGACCGAATTGCGCAGATTGACCGACCGATCACCCACCCCTTCGCCATTGATATTGAAGAAGAGGCGATCCTTGATGAGCGCGCCGTTCAGCACTACCCCAAAATGGTTGCGAATGAAGAGCCCCTTCCGATTGAAGATTGGATTGCGGGCATCAAAGGCGGCGTTGCGGTGGAAATTGTAGAGCTTGCCGTGCCAGGTATTCGCGCCAGGCTGGGTCACCAGATTGATCGTCCCGCCCGCCGCGCGGCCATACTCGGCCTTGTAGTTGTTGGTCTGCACCTCGGTCGTCGCCACCACCTCCTGACTGACCGGCTGTTCGCTCAGTCCTGTCCCGTTTAGAATGCCACCGAGCGGATCGTTGAAATCGGCGCCGTCAACCATCACGTTGACGGTGTTGACCGGCCGCAGTCCATTGATCGAAAAAGGCGCGTGGGCGGCCCGCTGGGCCGACGGCGTCACGCCGGGCAGCAGATAGACCTGCGTGCGGTAGTTTCGTCCCTGTCCGCCGGCAATCATTGGCAGATCCGTATTCTCAGACTCACTGAAGGTTCCGCCCCGACTGGCATTGGTGCTCGCCCGCGCGATCTCGTCGAGAGAGGCCGTGACAACCACCGATTCAGAGACGCCGGCCGGCTGCAGGGTAATCCTCAGAAATGGCGCGTCACCAGCCATCAGGCGGATCGGCATCACTGGCTTGTAGGCGCTAAACCCTGCCTGCCGGACCTCGATCGCGTAGCTTCCGGGCAGCAGGCCGGTCAAGCGAAACTGACCATTGGCATCGCCAGTGATCTCACGTCGCCAGTCCCGGCTCTCGTCGGTCAGGGTGATCGTGGCGCTGGCAATCGACTGCCCATTCGTGTCCTGCACAATACCAGTCAGGGCGCCAGTCACATTCTGTGCCTGGCCCGGCAAGCTCAAACCTGCCAGCAAACAGGCGGCGATCACCCAGACGAAGTTAAACAATCGGACGGTTCTCGAATCCATTTTCCCCCCTTGAATATTTCTCGAATCCATTTTCCCCCCTTGAATATGTCGATATGATTTGCCCGCTCCTCAGTGAAATGGGGAGAGTATGTGATATGGGTGGGGCGGCGGAGCGCTTTTCAATGACTGGTCGACGGTGGTCGACCGGTGGGCAGGATAGCTGCCTGAACAGCACAGCGGGGCGGTCGGGTTCGCGAAAGGCCGGCTACCCGTGGGCCCAGTAAGCCCCGTGAACGAGGCAGTTTTGGGCTGGATATCTGCCAGCCGGCCCGCAGCCACCGGCAGGCCATCATCACCAGATAACGATTGAACACCATTTTCCGCCCATTCATTGAATATTGTTCGCGCGTCGACCGGTGCAGAGCTATCTTATCAGGGCGTACCAATAACCCGATGTTTTAGGAACTGGAACCTGGGCCCAACCGGTAAGTGACAAAGGACGAGATATGATCAGACTGATTGCGCAGAAAGAGATGACCGAGATGCTTCGCGACGGCCGCTTTCGCTGGGCGGCAGCGATAGTCCTGCTGCTTCTGCTCGCGGCCTTGCTGATGGGTGGACAGCATTACCGGGATATCAAGCGGCAGCACGACCTGGCGCAGGCTGAGACGCGGGAGCAGTGGCTGAAGCAGCCGGCAAAGAATCCCCACTCTGCCGCCCATTATGGGATCTATGCGTTCAAGCCCAAGATGCTCGCTGCCATGCTCGACCGGGGAGTCGATCCATACGTCGGGCAATCGGTCTGGCTCGAGGCCCACAAGCAGAATGACTTCAAGTACCGGCCGGCGCAGGACTCGACGGCGGTGCAGCGGTTTGGCGAGTTGACGGCCGCCACTGTGCTGCAGCTGCTGATTCCGCTGCTGATCATTCTTCTTTCGTTCGCCGCCTTTGTCGGCGAACGTGAACAGGGAACCCTCCGCCAGCTCCTGAGCATGGGGATTCGGCAGAGCGATCTGGTCTGGGGCAAAGCTCTCGGAATAACCGGCGCGCTCGGGCTGTTGCTGATCCCGGCGACCGTGATCGGGGTGATCGCGCTGATTCTCACCTCCGAGAACGGCCTTCCGGCGGCGACACTCTCCCGGATGGCCTGGATGACCCTCGGCTACTTGCTCTATTTCGGCATCTTCATTGGCCTGACGCTCGCAGTCTCCGCGACCGCCCGCTCATCCCAGACGGCCCTCGTCATCCTGCTCGGATTCTGGATCGTCAATGGTCTGATCGCGCCGCGGGCCATCGCCGATATCGCCCGGCGGGTCCACGCGACCCCATCGGCCTTCAGCTTTCAGCAGACTATCGATCGGGAAATGCAGAGCGGGCCGGATGGTCACGACAGCGCCGACAAACGGAACTCCGCTCTCCGGGAACGGGTTCTCAAACAGTACGGAGTCGACCGGATCGAATCACTCCCCGTCAACTTCGCCGGCCTCTCGCTGCAGGAGAGTGAAGAGCACGGCAACACGGTCTATGACCGCCACTATGGCGCCTTGTGGGAGCGCTTCGAGCAGCAGAATCGGCTCAAGCAGCTCTCCGGCATCGTCGCCCCGATGCTGGCGATCCAATCGCTCTCGATGGGGCTGGCGGGCACCGACTTCTTTCACCACCGCGATTTCGCGAATGCCGCTGAAAACTACCGCCGTCTGCTGATCCGGAAGATGAACGACGATCTGACCTATCAGGCCGTCAACCGGGACTTCTCATACCAGGCGCCGCCCAGCCTCTGGCAAACGGTGGAGGAGTTTCGCTACGATGCCCCAACGACCAGAACGGCCCTCGCGCAGCAAAGGCTCAGTCTTGGCCTTTTGTCCCTCTGGTGTCTGGCCTCCTTGACCACGGCGATCGTCCTTGCCCATCGCCTGAAGATCGACTGAAGATCGACTGAACTCGATATGATCAGAACAATAATGTTGCATGAATGGCGATCGCTGCTGGCTGATCGTACCCTTTGGTTCATCACCCCGCTCTTTGCGCTGCTGATCGGTTACGGGGTCTACAATGGAATGTCCTGGGTCCGTTTTCAACAAACGACCCTCGCCACCGTCCGGGCGGAGGAGCAGTCACGACTGGCCAAAGCGAATGCGACCCTGCGGGCGCTTGAACAGCCCGGGGCGGTGGGAAGAGCCGAATCGGCCTTCACCAATCCCCGGCTCGCCTCCGTCGCCGGCAGTCGAAGCGGAACGCGGTACGCCATCCTCCCTCCGGCGCCCCTCGCGAGCCTGAGCATCGGTCAGAGCGATCTCTATCCGTACTATTTTCGCGTCTCCACCCAGAGTCGCCAGACCTTTCTGACCAACGACGAGATCGAGAACCCGACCAACCTTCTCGCGGGTCGTTTCGACCTCGCCTTTGTCATCATCTACCTCTACCCACTCCTGATTCTCGCCCTCAGCTACAACATCCTCTCCGCGGAGCGTGAGCAGGGGACGCTGCAGATGATCATGGCGCAACCGGTCAGCCTCCGTCATTTCGTGACTGGCAAGATTGCGCTGCGCGCCCTGGTCATCCTCTCGCTGGCCGTCATCTTCTCGCTGGCCGGATTTCTGCTTGGGGGAGTGGGTGATGGAAGTGGACTGGCAAGTGGCGCGGTCTGGGTGCGACTCTTGCTCTGGATCGGGGTTGTCGCTGGCTACGGCGCCTTCTGGTTCACCCTGGCCATGGCCATCAATGCGTTCGGAAAGTCATCGGCCACCAACGCGCTCGCGCTGGCCGGCATCTGGCTGATCGTCGTACTGCTCATCCCCTCGCTGCTGAGTGTCGTGGCGACAAGTCTCTACCCGGTGCCTTCACGAGTCGAAATGGTCCAGGCGACCCGGCGTGCCTCAGCCGAGGCAACCGCCCGCGGCAGCCAGCTGCTGTCGAAATACCTCGAGGATCATCCCGAACTGACGGCGGGCGGACAGGCCGATCCGAACGATTTTGCGCTGCGGACACTGGCCATCCAGAGGGAGACCGAGCGGCTGGTCGAGCCAGTCGTGGCCCACTTCGATCAGCAGACGCTGGGCCAGCAGGCGCTCGTCGACCGCTTCCGTTTCCTCTCCCCGGCCATCGTCACCCAGGTGGCGCTCAACGATCTGGCGGGAACCGGGATTGCTCGCTACCGCCACTTCCTGGGGCTGGTCGATGAGTACCACCGAACCTGGCGCAACCACTTTACGCCTCTGATCGTCCAGCGCGCCCAGCTGCGTGCCGGAGATTATGATCGCTTCCCAACCTTCCTCTTTCGCGAGGAGAGTCTCGGCAGTATCGGTCGGCGCGTTCTGACCAGTCTCCCCGGACTTCTCCTCCCGGCGCTGCTGATCGGCTGGTTTGGGCTCCGGTCGCTCCGCCGCTACTCGCTCGCTGGCTGAGACGAAGCGGAGTTCACTCGATTCAGTAAACTGTGGTAGTGGCATTTTAAGAGTCAGTCACCTTGCCCTGTGGGCAAGCGGCATCATCGATCAGCGCTTGCAGCCGGGTCTTACCGGCCGGCCGCGCCTCGTGGTTCGCGGTCGGCTCCCGCCTCGCCCGCTCTCCACTTCGGCGCGGCCCCTTTTATCCCGTCAGCGGGCTTTTTAGTCACGACTGGAGGGTAAGAGGGCCAAGGGTAAAGTCCTCGAGAGGCGGAAGCCGACGTTGTTGTGGCGGCGGCCCGGCGTGTCCCAGTCGCGGCGCGCCGAGCGGCAGTGGACAGCGTTGCGGTTCCAACCGCCGCCGCGTACGACGCGCATCGCGGCCTTGTCATCACCTTTAGTAGCCC
>JBEAVZ010000308.1:0-4088 GCA_041160645.1 Acidobacteriota bacterium | reverse complement strand
TTGATGCAGTCCTGATTACCAGCGCTCACGCACGGTAATGTCAAGTAACATTCGGCGCTAATGTAGGGGCGGTTCGTGAACCGCCCCTACAACCGCCCCTACAGACGTGGCGTGGAATCACCCAGCATGAAATTTTACACCGCATTTGTTCATTGCCGAGTTATTGTGCCACCGGGTTTGTTATCCCCTCTCCATTCACCAATCCTTCAGAACCTGACGAACTAAATAAAATTATAATGGTAATCGGTATGCATTCGAGGCCATACCGATTACCATTGACACAAGATCAGCAAATGAAGCGCCCGGTTTAATCCTTGAAAAGAACTCGCCAGGTTTTGGGACCAATAATTCCATCCGGAACCAGATCATGCTCTCGCTGAAACTGACGAACAGCGGCTTCGGTCTTGCCATCAAAGTCGCCAGTTTCAGTCAATGCCAGCCTCTTTTGGACGGCTTTGATCAACTCAGTTTCACTGCTGCCGCGCCGAATCGTCGGTCTTTTTTCAACCTGTCCTGGCGCAACCTCTGGCTCGCTGGCCGGAATCTGGTCAAAGTAGATCCTGTCACTGGCCATTATCTGCGCAACCCGACTTCGAAACTCACCCATATCAAAAGTGGGATCAATCTTTCTTCCAGGACTTGCGTACTCCTTATGGCCGCAGCAGTTGTTTGCGCTCAACCTGAGATACTTGAGTATCGCGGCAACGCCAATATGGTAGGCACGCATCTGGATTTCCGGCCAGGGTATCTTTGGATCACCAACATGCTCTGCCTCAATTCCAATGAGATGGCCGTTGCCATCGGTAATTCCATTCCAGCCCCCACTTCTCGCTTTGCCAGCATGATTGGCTCGACCAGCGGCAACGATAAAGTATGTGCCGTCACGCCCGAGACCGAGGTGGCAGAGTGGTGGTGGAACCCATTTGCCTTTTGCGTTATAACATCCGTTAGTCAATGTTTTGAGGGTGGGCATTGTATCGTTGCTAGGTGTCGCAGTGTGATGACACATGACTCCACGAATATCCTGCATATTCCGGTCCGCGTAGCCGCGGTCTTCCCAGCCCGGGACGAGGGATACCTTGAGTCCGGCCCTCTCAAGCACGTCAGGCAACCAAATTAGTGATTTAGGCATTATCGACCACTCCTTTCCTCAACACCGCCAATAGTCGGTGGCAGATCCTCGTCTTTCGTCACTTCAAGAGCTTCACCATCATACCCGCCCTCACTGTCTTCATCGTCTTCCTGGAAGGGCGCTACTCCCCCACTTGACCCGGAAGCCTGCTGAACAGAGGGGGATGCTTGAATTGGCGGAGAATCGCCATTTTCGCCGTGACCGCCGTTAGGTTTGGCCGACGTGCGCAATTGAGCGAGCTTGCTGAGGAGATCAAACCAGAATGGTGCGCCGAGCGAAGCGGCAAAAGCAGTAATCAGTATGCCGACCAGTGAACCAAGCCATCGGAGCCATTTACGCTGCTCTTCATTTTCAGCTGAGGGGGCGATCGACCTATTCCAGCCAAGTGGAACAGGGGTAATCTCATTGGCGTTGCCACCAGTGGCCGCGATATGGCTCGCCGTGTTCTGCCGATAAATGTAGTCGATCAGGTTGATGGTGTTGATATTGAGTGATCCGGCAATGGTCAGCGCGATCACCAGAATGATCTTCGAGGTATGTCGCTTGTACTGCTCAGAGACACGCTGCGTTGAGGTATCGAACCACTTTTCAAGATTTTTGACTGCTGTCTCATACTTGCCATCGGCGAGATCAATGGCCATAAGCACTGCCCGCCGAAGCCGGAGCGCTGGCAGGCTATCGACATTGGTGCGGGCATTGAGCAGGTTAAGCGGTGGACTTGTTGCTGAGGTTGTCTGGTTATTGAGCTTCGACCCTCTGACCACCATATCAAGAATGGCCAGGGCAAAATTCCGGGGTGGAATATAGCTCGGGAGATTACCTCCTGATTTCCACCAGTTCGCTCTCATCGTCTTGATATCTTCGCATTTGACCGTTCCAGTGAAGAGGCAATTGATCTCGGGATGGTCATAAAACTCACTGACCAGGTCAGTATTTTCTTCCCCATCGAGCATTTCATAGATCATGCGATGGAGATAGTAGGGTTTGGCTTTTTGGAAGACCTCTACGATCTCACGAATTGCCGAACAGACAATGCTGAGCAGGATGAAGAGACCAACAATTCCAATGATAACCTCGATCAACTCTGATCCAAACATAACGGAATCCTCAGGTGAAATGGTTTAGCAGGATAGCGATTCCACAATTTATCTCATTAAAAGTTCCAAAATTATTTTCAGCTGTCTCGCGATCCTGGTGACGGAACAAAAGGCACAAATTGGATGTTTCAATCTTTAAAGCGTAATCTAAATTCAATCTGTTTAAAGTTTTTGGCAATTGCTGGTTATTTTGATACCTTTGCCATCCATTCAATAAAGATATGCAACCGACAGGAGGATCGATGAGACTGAGACTGGCGATGATGCTGCTTCTTCTGGCGCTGGAGCATCCAGCGCACGCCCAGGGGAGTGAGAAGGCAGCGCGTTTCGATGAGATGGCCGGGCGGATGGAGCGGGTGATGAAGGCCTGGCTGGCGGCGGCCGATCAGCGGACGCTGCTGCTGCCCGACCGGCTGCCGGGAGAGCGCGGAACGAAGCCGGGTGACAGTACCCGCATCTACACGCCACATAATTCAGGCGCCGATCTCTACCCGTACCTGATACTGACGGCGCATCTGACCGATCCGGAGCTGTACGATGGACGGATGATGGAGATGCTGCGCAATGAGCGGAGGTACACGACGGTGGTCGATTCCCTGCCTGGCAACCTCGATCTGAACACCGGGAAGCTGGGCGAGGTGAGCCTCTTCGGGGCTGGGGAGTATGCCAAGGATGGATTGCTGGCGGTGACGGAGTTACTGGGTCGAACGCCGTGGTACTACCGTATGGTCGATATGACGGCCGATCTGATGAAGCATGCGCCGGTCGAGTCGCGCTTTGGCAGACTGCCGGCGACGGATGCGGAGCTGAATGGCGACGTGCTGCAGGTGCTGGTGCGGCTGGCGACGATGACGGGAGAGAAGCGTTTCCTCGACTGGGCACGGCGGATTGGCGATGCCTACGTCGAAGAGATCATGCCGGCCAATCATGGGCTGCCCAGCGCGAAGTGGGACTTTGCGACGCACACGGGGGAGGCGCGGCTGCGGTTGCGCGACCATGGCAATGAGATCGTCGTCGGACTGGCCCTGCTCTATGCGGTGGAGCGCTTACACGACCCGGTGCGGGCGGAGCGTTACCGCGTCGCGCTGGGGAAGATGTTCGACCGGATCCTCGAATCGGCGAATGGGGATGGCATGCTCTACAATGTGATCGACGCGCGAACCCTCGCGCCGGTCGATCGCGGACTCTCCGACAACTGGGGGTACATCTACGGCGCGATCTACACTTATTACCAGTGCACGGGTGAGAAGAAGTATCGCGATGCGGTAGTCAGGGTGCTGCGTAATCTGCCGAAGTATCGCCACTATGACTGGGAGCGTGGATCATTTGACGGCTATGCCGACGCGATCGAGAGCGCGCTCTACCTGGTGGCGCGGGAGCCCGTGGCCGAAGCATTCGACTGGATCGAGACGGAGATCGAGGTGATGGCGCGGATGCAGAAGCCATCGGGACTGATCGAGCATTGGTATGGCGAGGGTAACTTCAACCGGACGCTGTTGCTCTATATGTTGTACCTGAGCCAGGGCTGCCGGCCAGACCGCTGGTCGCCGGGAGTCGGAGTTGGCGCGGTGCGGCAGGGTGACCGTTTGCAGTTGACGGTCAAGGCGCCGCCGGGTTGGAAGGGCCGGATTAGGTTCGATTTTGCGCGCCACCGGCGTGTCCTCAACTTTGACCGCGACTATGTGCGGCTGAACGAGTTTCCGGAGTGGTTTGTGGTCGATGAGAACCAGCTCTACCGTCTGCGCGGCCCGGGCGGCGAGGAGCTACTGAGGCTCGGATCGGAGCTGGTTGCCGGCGTCGCGCTGAAACCGGGGGAGTGGGTGGTGGAGAAGATGTGAGCGGATGCGAAAGCGGCGCTG
>JBEAVZ010000292.1:0-8369 GCA_041160645.1 Acidobacteriota bacterium | reverse complement strand
ATCAGCCCCTCCTCCTCGATCGCCCATTCGATGTTGTCGGCCGAAATGCGCCGCAGGCCGGGCCAGATCAGCGCCCGGCGTAGTTGGCGCCGGGTCAGTGTGCGTGGCCAGATCTCCTGATCGTCTTCGGCGTCGAGAATCGCTTCGATGTCTTCGAGTCGGATCCGCCCCCGTTCGATCTCCTGCCGGTAACGAACTTCGGTCAGGAACGGTTCCGTCCCAAACTTTTGGGACGCCGCGACGACCGCCTCTTCGAAAGGCAGATGCTGAAAGGCATGGAGCGTGTTGTGATGAATAAAGACCCCGATCGGTCCCTGAGTCGGCAGCAGATCCGCGGACTGCCTGATCACCGCGGCGAGCCGTGACAACGCTCCGCCGGCTTCATCGCTTGAAGTCGTTTTTATCACCGGGCCCTCTCCGGTTTGAGTCGGCGCCGCGTCGCGAGGCGGTGGTTCGAGATCGCCCGGTGATGGTCGAGACCCTCCAGAATCAGCTCACAATTCGACCAGCGACTGGCGATCCCCTCCAATTTGTTGAGAACGGTGTGATCGACCACCCAGGCATTCTCAAAATTGATGATTACCCGGCGGATCGAGGAGTCGACCGACTTGAGCCGGTTGTTGAGCCCCAGAAAATTGGTGAAGATCGCCGCGTCACGAATCTCGAGCGTCAACGTGTCATCTTCCTGTGTCTCGTGAAAAATGCTGCGGAAGAGGCTCTTCAGCGGGGCTCCATTGACGAGATGGAAGAGCACCTTGAGCACCAGCCCCACCCCAACCCCGATCAGCAGATCGGTCATGAGGGTCACCATCATCGTCGTCACAAAGATGAGCAGCTGCTCTGGTCCAATTCGGTAAGCGTGCTGAAACTCTTTGGGCGACGCGAGGCGTGAACCGGTATAGATCAGCATTGCCGCGAGGGCCGCGAGAGGAATCTGTTGCAGGAGCCCGGGGATCAGGGCCACCGAAAGGAGCAGAAATGTGCCGTGGAAGAAGTTGGACCACGAACTCTTCGCTCCACTGTCGATATTGGCCTTGCTGCGGACGATCTCCGAGATCATCGGCAGGCCGCCAATCAGCGAGGCGATCGTGTTCCCCACGCCGGTTGCCAGCAGGTCGCGGTTGAGATCGCTCGATCGCTTCTCCGGATCGAGCGAATCGACCGCCGTCACGCTGAGCAGGGATTCAATCGAGCCGACAAGAGTGAACATGATGATGTATTTGATCGACGTGCCGCTGAGAATCTGGGAAAAATCGGGGAAGGCGAGGGCCCCGAGCAGCGAGCCGGGAAGCCGAATCAGATACTTGGGTCCAAGATGGAAGAGGTGTCCGAGCAGCGAGTAGTTGTGCTCGTCCCGCAGATCGAAGAGATACCCGAGCGGAACCGCCAGGGCAAGGACGACCATCGGGCCGGGAATCTTCCGCGTCCAGCTGTTGCGGATCAACGGCAGACCGAACAGGACGATCAATGAGACCAAGCCGATCAGGAAGACCTCTGGATTGAGCAGCACCATGCTCTGCGGAATCTCGGCGAGCAGGTGCAGTGGCTCCTTGCCCTCCGGCGTGACGCCGAGGAGGGTATGGGTCTGCTTCGAGATGATGATCACTCCGATCGCGGCGAGCATGCCGTGGACGACCGATGAGGGCATCAGCTCCCCAACCACTCCGGTTCGGGCAACGGCCAGCAGAATCTGAAGTACGCCGGCGACAACCCCGACAGCCAGCGCCCGCCGATATCCGCCGACCGTGTCACCATTGCTCAGTTCGGTTACTGCCCCAAGGGCGATCACGATCAGTCCGGCCGCCGGCCCTTTGATGGTCAGCCGGGCACCTCCGACAAACTTTGTCACCATTCCACCGACGATCGCGGTCAGGATACCGGCGACCGGAGGGAATCCACTCGCCATTGATATTCCCAGGCAGAGCGGGAGGGCGATCAGAAAGACCAGAAACCCCGATCCGAGGTCGGCTCTCCAGTTACGTTGCTCCCCGGGTTCGGGTGAATCAATCTGCTGCTCCGGCAGTATATTTGCCATTATTTCAGTCCCCAATCTGTCGATTAAATCGGAAATCGCGGCCAGATACCGTGCTCCCATTATTTCCGCATCTCACGGGGCCAGAAGCCCTGCCCCTCATCTTGATCCTGATGCCTGAGCAGCATAGCGATTGCCTGCCAGCCAGACTATCCCCTCGGGAGGGGAGCCAGGCTGACTATTTTCAGGGATGGCGGCAGGGCCGGACTTTTACTGGTAAAATCGGCTGGATTTAAGTTGCATAGAGATGAAACAGCACGAAAAGGGATCACAAAGTTATGCCGACCAGGACTACTAATCGCTCACTCTGGATTCTGACGACCGGTTTTGCGCTGGTCATCGTCACCCTGGCGGTTCTCGCCTGGCTGGGCTTCAACCAGGCCGCCGAGATCCGGCGGCAGGCCGGAGCTCTGGTCGATGAGCATCTCTCGACCCTCAAATTGATCGAAGGGCTGGAGTTCGAGCAGCACCGGGCGAGCACGCTCTTGCTCGCCGTTTCACGCTCTGCCGGAGAGGCCCGGAGCGGCCAGATGGCCGAGGGGAAGCTGGCCGAGTTCGAAGATTCCCTCCCCGCGCTGACCGGGGAGGGGGCACGGATTCTCCCGAGTCCGCTCTGGATCGATCTGGCGCAGGCCGGCGAGACCTATGCACAGACCATTCGTGCCGCACTGGCACATCCCCGACTGCCCGACCGGAACCTGCCGGAGGTTCAGCAGCGTTACGATGATCTGACCCGCTTGATCGACGATGCCCTCAAGCTGGATGCCCTGCGGGCGGCGGCGGGTGGTCGCAGTATCGAGCGCGCCTCAACCGAGTTGACCAGTGAAAGCGGAGGCTTGCTGGTTGGGGCGCTGATCCTTTCCCTGACCTGCGCTTTGATCACGATTCGCTTCACCCACCAGTCGCTGCGGCGCATCGCCTGGCAGGGACGGGAACTCAACCGCGTCTCGTGGCACCTCATTCAGGGACAAGAGGAGGCGGCGCGACGTTTCTCACATGAACTTCACGATGAGCTTGGTCAATCGCTGACGGGTCTGAAGGCGATCATCTCCGCCATTCAGCCGGCAGAGCTGGAGGCGCGTCGTGGCGCCTGCCTGGCCCTGCTTGACGAGACGATTGGCAATGTCCGCGAGCTTTCACAGTTGCTGCGTCCGATCATTCTTGACGATTTTGGGCTGCCGGCAGCTCTGCGCTGGTTGGCCGAGCGGTTTGAGGAACGGACACGAATCGAGGTTGAGACCAGTTTTACGGGAATCGATCGGCTGGCCGATGATGTCGAGACCCACCTCTATCGAATCACCCAGGAGGCGCTGACCAATATTGCCCGGCACGCCGGGGCGACACGGGCGCGTCTGGAACTGGTGCAGAAAAGGGGCTCGATTGTTCTGACGATCAGTGATAATGGCCGCGGCCTGCCGCCGGACCATCTGACCGGCAATCTTGAATCGCCCAGCCTGGGACTGGTCGGCATGCGGGCCCGGGCCGATCAGCTCGGCGGACAGTTCAGCCTCGCCAATCAGCCGGAGGGCGGGGTCCGGGTCACCGTCGCGGTCCCGGCCCGGCTGGCCAGAGACCAGTCGGCGGGTGGGGAGTCCGGGTCGCAAGAGTTGAACAGAAAGGAGCAGAACTGAACCATGACCGAGAGAAGGACGACCGTGCTGCTGGTCGATGATCACGCCGTAGTTCGGCAGGGGTTTCGAATGATCATTTCGGCCGAGCCGGATTTCGAGGTGATTGGCGAAGCTTCGAATGGGCGCGAAGCGGTGCAGGAGGCGGAGCTGCTCCAGCCCGATATCGTGCTCATGGATGTCTCGATGCCAGAGTTGAATGGCATCGAGGCGACCCGGCGGATTGTCGCCGTGGCTCCCCGAACCCGCATCCTGGCCCTGAGCATGCACCGCGATTCGGTCTATGTTCGAGAGATTCTTCGCGCCGGCGCCAGCGGGTATCTGCTCAAGGAGGCGGGTGACCAGGATCTGCTGACCGCAATCCGCGCGGTTGCCCAAGGGCAGGGCTACCTCTCCCCGGCGGTCTCCGACGCGGTCCTCAACGACTACCGGAAGCACGTCACCGATCCGATCGATCTGCTGACGAGTCGCGAGCGTGAGGTGCTGCAGTTGATCGCCGAGGGGAAGACCAACAAGGAGATCGCGACGGCCCTCGATCTGAGTACCTACACGGTCGAATCTCACCGGGGCCGGATCATGGAGAAGCTCAACCTCCACAGCGCGGGGGAGCTGGTCCGTTTCGCTTTCCGCAACGGGCTGATCAGCTGAGCCTGCTCAGCGCGATCCCCCGGCAAAATGGTTATGGCCGTGGATAGCGAGAGGGCGGAGCGGACCATCCCCCTCCAGCATGATCGGCGACTGGTCGGCGGCGCCTTCGACGATCGTGCCGATCCGGCTCAGTCGCAGGCTTGGTCCGGCCATCTTCCGGAGCTGCTGCTCAACCTCCGGCGGCGCCGTGAAGAGCAGTTCAAAATCTTCACCGCCGCTGACGGCCAGCGTGAATCTCTCCCCGCTCTCCAGCCCGAGCAGGTCGAGGCTGGCGCAAACGGGAATCTGCCGCAAGTTGATCAGTGCGCCAACCCGGCTCTCCGCGCAGAGATGGCCAAGATCCTGCGCCAGTCCATCGCTGACATCGATCATCGCGCTGACCAGTCCGGATCTCCCCAGGGCTCTTCCCATTTCAACCCGTGGCTGCGGCGCGAGCTGGGCCCGAATTGCCTCCTGGACCGGACTGCGCTCCGCCGGATTGGCCCGCTGACCGGCGAGCAGCAGGTGGAGTCCGCTCGCCGCGGCGCCGACTTCACCCGTCAGATAGATTGCTTCACCCACCCGGGCTCCATTTCGCCTGATGGCTGCGCCACGGCGACAGTGTCCGAGGACGATCGAATCGATCGAGAGCCGGTCGGGGGTCGCCGAGATATCGCCGCCGATCAGGCTCACACCGTGGCGGTGGGCCAGTCCGAAGTAGCCATCAAAGAACTCCTCCCAGAAGCGGCTTCTCTCATCGTCCGGCTGGCGGGGAATCAGCCGGGGCGGGATGCCCAGGGAGAGCAGCGCGAACCGTGGATTGCCACCCATGGCGGCAATGTCACTGAGGCTGACGGCGAGCGTCTTGTGGCCGAGCCAGCCTGGGATTGCATAATCGAGGCGGAAGTCGATCTCTTCAACCAGCAGGTCGACCGTGATCAGGGTTTCACGTCCCGTCTCCTCGCCGAGAATCGCCGTGTCATCGCCGATCCCAAGGCGCAGATCGGGGACTGTGTCGGACCCGCCGGCCGCCCGCTGGCGAATCTTTTCGATGAAGTCGAACTCATTACTCATAGGCTTCAGGCATATGCTTCAGGGGGTTGGCGCCTTCGTTCCGCGGAGGACTCCCCGCCCCCCCGCGCTATTCTTGAAGATACTCTCGGCGATGCGCTTCAGATCACTTTTGCGAACCCCGATCATGGCTTCCGGTTGTCCCTCGACATCGGCAGGTTTCCGCCCAATCAGCGCTGCCCGCGCATACTCAAAAGTCCGTTCGGTGTTGGATTGAAGGGCGATGGCGTATCTGCCGATCGCCGCATTCCGGGCCAGTTCGAACTCTTCATCGGTTGGTTGACTGCCGACCAGGCGCTGCAGCTCACGCGAGAGCAGGTCGAGCGCGGCCGTCTCCTGCTCGGGTCGGGTGACCATCTCGGTCCGGAAGAATGAGCCGGCGAGGTACTGCTCCAGCCCCACCTCAACCCCATTGACCAGCGACTGCCTCTGCCGGATCTCGTTCATCCAACCGCCACTGCGAATCAACTCTGCCAGCATCGCTGCGCCGAGATGGTCGATTGGGGTCGTGAAGGCCTGGTTGCCGATCCGGAACCCGTTTGCCTGCCAGGTGGCCATCCACCCCGCTTCACCGATCCGGTCCTGCGATGGCGGGAACTGGGTTGGCATACTCACCTTGAGAGTCTTGTCCAGATCGCCCCGTTTCAGTCCATCCGAGAAGATCCGCGAGACCATCGATGAGCCGTCGGTATCGCCGACGAGAAAGACGAACGGATACTGCCGCCGGATCGTCTTCGTGTGCCAGTCTTCGAGCTGCTCGACGGTCAGCTTGCTGATGACCTCCAGCCTGCCGTAGCGGGGCAGAGAGTAGGGGTGGCCGGGGAAGATCGCGCCCAGAAAGTATTCACGGGCCGTCGCCGAGAGCGCGTCCGCCGCGCCCTGCTGCTCAGCCGCCAGGATGGCCCTTTCACGGGCCACCTCTTCGCGGTCGAAGAAGGGGCTCTCAATGATCTCCAGCAGCAGTTTGACGGCCGCCTCGGTATTTCGTGAAAGGACTTCGATCGAGAAGCCATAGAAGTCCGCTTCATTGACGATTCGCACATCCGCCCCGTAGCTCTCCAGCTCATGGGCAATCAGATCGGCCTTTCGCGAAGTGGTGCTCCTGAGCATGCTCCGGAGCATCAGTTCGGTCGTGCCGCTCGTGGCGCTCGTCTCCTGAAGACGCCCTCCCTGAAAGACGATCGTCACAGTGACGATCGGGCGCGACTTGTCTTCCCGGACAAAGGCCCGCGGACCGCGCAACACAGAAAAATCACGGACTGGCAAAGGGATTGGGGCGACAACCACGTTCTGCTCGTTGACCGGCAACAACCGCTCCGGCCCCTGCTGGAAGGTCTTCAGGACGGTCGCCGGCTTCACCTCTTCCTCCCGCACGGCCTGGGCCGCCCCCGGGGCGAAGGTCACGATCAGCTCGGCGAACTTCTCCGGGGTAAAGGTGCTTCCCTGTCCTTTCGACGTTTCAAGTTCGCGCACGGCCATTTGATTGAGAACCAGATATCTTGCCGCAGCCTGTTGCACCTCGACCGCCGTCACCTTCTGCTGACGGCTGAGGGCGCTTTCGACGAGGCGGTAGTCTCCGTCCAGCAACTGACTGCTCGCCAGTCGCCCCACCTCTCCCTCGATCGTCTCGAGCGCGTCATAATGGCGCTTTTCGAGCATCGTGATCGCCCGGCGCAGCTCACCTTCACTGATCACCTCGCGCCGCAGCCGTTCGATCTCCCGGAACCACTCCGCCTCCGCCCGGTCGATCCGTTCCGGGTCGACCTCTAACTGCGCGATCAGCCAGTCACGTCCCGGCCCGGTCTCACGCCACGCGCGAACCGCGACGGCGACACTCGCCTTGTCCCGCGAAGCGAGACCGTCCCGCAGACCCTGGTAGAGTCGCGAGCCGCGTCCAAGGCCGAGCACCGCCGCCAGCACATCGGCAACCGCCCTTTCCTTCAACTCCGCGGGACTTGGGTTTCTCCCGGCCCACGCCGGCAAGCGGTACCCAATCGTCACGACACTCTGACTGATCCCGGCCCTTTCGTGATGGTACGGCCGGCCCTCTGAGAGCGCCGCGACCGGGGCACCTCCATTTCCCGTCCCCGCCAGCAACCCAAACTTCAGTTGAATCTGGCCCAGCGCCGGCAGGGAGAAGATGTCCCCCGCCACCGCCACTACCATATTTCCCGGTTGGTAGAAGCGCCGGTAGAAGCCCGCCACCGCCGCGGTCGGAAACTTCTCCGCGGCCGTTTCGATCTCGCCCTTCCCCAGCAGCCGCGCCACCTCGTCCAATCTTCGATCATCCGCCCCGCGTGCGGCCCGGTGCGCCTTCTCCCGCAACTCGAGCCTTCGCCATGCCCGCTCAATCGCTGCGGCTGAGAAGTCGGGTTCGCCAAGCATCCCCGCCAGGATCCCAATCGTCTCAACATAGCTCTCGGCGGGAATGACGATGGTGATCGCGCTCTCCAACCCATCAACCCGCGCCAGCATCCGCCCGCCCAGTCGCGCCACCTCCTGCTCAATGCTCTTCCCGCCTGCGCTCTCTGTCACGGCCGGGCCACTGACGAGCAGCTCCTGCACCAGCCGGGCGATGCCTGCCGATCCTGCTGGCTCGTCGGCCCAGCCAACCCGCACTGCCACCTCAACGGCGACCAATGGCACGGAATGGCGCTCCCGAATCACGGCGGTCAACTGGTTGCGCAGGATGAATCTTCCCGTGCCCGCTCCCCCATCCTGCCGGGCCAGCTTTCCCCCCTCCGGAATCCCCAGCACCGTGGGACTGGCCACCGGCACCTTCGGCACCGGCTGCGGCTTGGGTGGCGTCGGGGCCGGAGTCCGCCCACGGCCGCTCTGACCGGCAACACTGATCACCATCGCCACGGCCAGCACCCAGACCAAGGCTGCCCCCGCTGCTATTTTTGTCTCTCTTTGGCCCATCATTCTCGTCCTCTGTTTGCTGCGACTCGCCATACCGTCCCCCGCTCCTCTCGGCGCATCCACCAATGTCCAATCATACGCCCCAGCCT
>JBEAVZ010000290.1:0-3591 GCA_041160645.1 Acidobacteriota bacterium | reverse complement strand
AGCGCCAGCGCTGGTGGTAGGTACGCATCAGGCGAAACATCGTCTCCTCGCCAAGATAGCCCTCGAGTGTACTGAGGACCAGTCCTGTCCGTGGATAGGAGTTGAACGTATAGCTCATCGCATCATAGTATTTCCAGACCGGGGTGAGGATCGGATCGTTGAAGGGACCGCGGAGGGTCATGATGCGATTCTCATAGGGATGACGCAGCGCGATTGGCAGGTAGCCCCAGTTGAAACCGAGCAGATTGATGGGCAGGCGATCGTCGCCATAGGCTCGCTGCAGGACGTGGGCCGTCGACCAGGTATTGAACCCCTCGTCGAGCCAGGACTCCTCAAACTCGTTCGAGGCGACCAGACCCTGCCAGTACTGGTGGCCAAACTCGTGGACGATCACCGCCTCCGGATTCTGGTCGAGTCCGGCCCGCCAGCGCGTCCCCGCAGTGATCAGGGTTGGATACTCCATCCCCTCCGCGCCGCTGGCATTGTAGGGCGGATCGACGATCGTCAGTGTGTCGTAAGGGTAACGCCCATACCAGAGACCAAAGTATTTGATGGCGTTGAAGGCGGCCCGGAAATGGCGCTCGACCTGGGCCTGGTGCTCCGGCTGCAAGAGCAGGGTCACCTCGACATCACGCAGCGCGACGTCACCAAGCCCCAGCCCAAAGCGACGCGCCGCCGCTGCCTGCTCACTCGCCGTGACCTCGAGATCGGCGGCAAACTTGCGCCGGTAGACCTGATATTTCGTATCGACCGTCCAGGCAAAGTCGTGGACATTGGCCTGGTGAAAATTGTAGGTCACCGTGCCATCGCCATTGGCCGTCTCCGCGCGCAGATATCCGGTTGCGCCGATGCGGCCACGATAGATCGCCGGGACAGTCAAACGGACATCGTACTCTCCGAAGTCGGCGTAGAACTCGCTGTTGGCATGAAACTGGTGGCAGTTCCAACCCGCGGTGGCCCGCCCCCCCTTGCCCGCCGGCTCAAAGACGCCCAGCTTGGGAAACCACTGGCCGACCATGGCAAAACTGCCCCAGTAACCGGTGCGGGCATAGACGCGGGGCAGGCGGGACTTGAAGGTGATCTCGAGGGTGATCTTCTCGCCCGGTTTGACCGGAGTGGTCAGCGGAACACTGATCACCGTCTGGTCATCCTTGTTCGGTCGATCGGGTGGATCATCGGGTTGAATGAAGGTGATGCGGCTGGTCAGATCCGCGCCCCCGACAATCTTCATCTGGCTGATGTCGATGCCGCCCCACTCACCTGGAGACGCGAACTCGCCACGCAAATTTCCACCTGATTCGCGAAAGAAGGTGCTCCGCTCATTCCGGAAGGCATTGAGGTAGAGATGAAACTGGAGCTCTTTGACCTCTTCGGTCGTCTCGTTGAGCCAGGTCAGCTGCTCGCGTCCATCGATCTCGACCGGACGCTGCGCCTGATCGAGCTTGAGCAGCGCATCGATCCGGTACCAGACCAGTGGACGCTCCACGTTCTCCGACTGGGCTTCGCCGCCTTCCGGACGAACCAGACCCGCCACGAGCAGGAAGGTGATGGCCAGGAATATCCGCGTTGATCGTCTCTTCATATGCCTCCTTTGCTCTTCGCCCGATCGCTTTGCCTAACCGCCAAAACAGTAGATCCGCCCCTGCTGGTCGCCAACGACGACCCGCCCGGCGGCCAGCGCCGGCGAAGCCGAGATCGCCCCGCCCGCGTTGTACTCCCAGAGTTTGGCGCCTTTTGCCAGATCGAGCACGTAGAGCCGGCCATCGTTTGAGCCAACGTAGACCCGTTCACCGGCAATCACCGGCGACGACTCGACCCGCGCCCGCGTCGTGAAGGTCCAGATCGCCTTCCCCGTCTGGGCGTCAATGGCGTGCACCATCTTGTCGCGGCCACCCAGGACGACTCGGCCACCCGCAATCGCCGGTGAAGAGTAGAAGGGGAACTGACGCGTCGGATGAGTATAGAGCCACTTGCGCCGGCGAGTCTTCAGGTCGAGCGCCACCACTTCATTGTTGAAGTTGCCAAAATAGGCGGTCTGGCCATCGAAGGCGGCCGAGGCGGCCGTATTGCCACCCGCCGGCATACTGACCACCTCTTTGCCGTCAGCGATGCGGATCCCGTGGAAGATCTCGTCACAGCCGGCAAACCACGCCACCCCGTCGACTACCGCCGGAGTTCCGTGCACATAGTTCTCGGTGCGGAAACGCCAGAGAGTCCGGCCATCCCTGACCTGAAAGCAGTAGAGGTAACCATCGTACGATCCGATCAGCACCCGGTCACCAACGATGACCGGCGACGACTTGATCTCCCCGCCCGTCTTGTAGCTCCAGACACCCCGCCCATCCGCGGCATTGACCGCGTGGAAGACGCCGACCAGATCGCCGATGAAGACCATTCCGCCGCCAACCGCGGGCGAAGACTCGCCGATCGGCTCGGTCGTTCCGTAGCGCCACTTCGGCTTGCCAGTCCAGAGATCGATCGCCAGCAGCTCGCCCTTGCCTGAGCCAACATAGACCGTTCCATCAGCAATGGCCGCCGACGACTCGATCACGTCTCCGGCATCATATGACCAGTAGAGCTTCAGCGTCGGGGGAATGACCGTGTCGGTCACTCCGGTATTGAGGTGGTTGCCGCGAAACTGCGGCCAGGCTACGCTGCCTTGTGAATGGACCCGGCCGGCGGCGATCGCCGCCAGCCCCACCAGAACGCCCATGAGCGAGATCAATGTCTTTTTCATAACGCTTGTCGGTAGACCTCCAAGGCCCCGGTCGCGGTCCAGTCGCGCGGATTGAACCGACCGGTCCACTGCTCGCCGGCCTCGCCGGCCAGCCCTTCCAGATCAGCTTCACGCACCCCGATCGCCGCCAGCCTCTCCGGCAATCCACCCGCCCGACGCAACTGCTCGAGTCGGCTGGCGAGGGCCTCCGTGGAGGCGCCGGGACCGTCAGGGTGACCAATCAACTCGTGGTACCGCGCTGCGGCGGCGGCGCAGTTCCAGCGCACGACGTGCGGCAGCATCAACGCGATCGCCTCTCCGTGCGGGGTGCCAAAATTTTTGGTGAGGGGATTGGCGCAGGAATGGGCGGCGCCAAGCATCGAGCCCTCGATCGCCGTCCCGGCCAGCCACGCGCCCAGCTGCATCGCCGCACGCGCGTCAAGATCGTCCGGCTGCGCGAGAACCCTCTCGTAATGGCCGCTGAGGAGTCGCCACGCCGCGCCCGCGGCAAGGCGCGAGATCGTGTGCCCTGCCCGCGTCACGTAGGCCTCTACCGCATGCGAAATGGCGTCGTAGCCGGTCACCGCCGTCAGACGGCGCGGCTGGGTGAGGGTCAGCTCAGGATCGAGGATCGCAATGCGAAATGAGGCCTGGTGATCGCCACAGGCCATCTTGGCATGGGTCTCGTGGTCACTGATCAGCGCAAAACTCTGCGCTTCGCTCCCCGTCCCGGCGGTGGTCGGAATCCCGATCATCGGGCGCATGCGCCGATCGGTTCCCGCCAGGCGGGCCGACAGATGGCCATGCCCCCGGTAGTCGGCCATCACGCCCCCGCCGGTCAGCAGAAAGTTGATCCCCTTTGCACAGTCGAGGGA
>JBEAVZ010000252.1:0-2902 GCA_041160645.1 Acidobacteriota bacterium | reverse complement strand
GTCCCACCTGTCCCACCTGTCCCACCTGCCCCACTTGTCCCACTGACTCTGATAAGGTAAACGAGGGACTTTGCAAAAGCCCAGGCAGTTCTTGAATTGAGATCACCCGCTGCTGGTACTTGCCATAGACTTGGGTCATGATTATGAGCAAGGAGGGTTCTATGAGCAACGATTTCTTTGTCGACAACGTCCAGCCTAAAGAGGAACCGCCGGGTGGTTCATCATTCCGTCTCCTCAGATCGCCGTGGTTGATCTTCACCCTGATCCTGATCTTCTTTCTGCTGATCTGGCCGGCGGTCGTCAGCTTCTACACGGAGCTCCTCTGGTTTCGTGAGGTTGGCTACGCGAATGTGTTCAAAACCACGGTCGAGTCGAAGCTCTGGCTTGGCGGTGGAGCCTTTCTGATCGCGACGCTCTTCATCTGGGCCAATCTGAAGCTGGCCCTGCGCTTCAGCTCCGGACGGGCCCGGCTGGTCCGCTTCATCTCGATCAACAACGAGAAGGTGGCCATTCCGGATATCGCCGGTTTTATTGAACGCTGGGTGCTGCCACTCTCCCTGCTCGGGGGGCTCTGGGTGGGAGCAACTGGCTGGACGGCGTGGGAGCTCTTTCAGCAGCACCTCCATCGCCAGCCGTTTGGCGAGACCGACCCGATCTTTGGTCAGGAGATCTCCTTCTACCTCTTCACGCTTCCCCTCTATGACCTGCTGCTGGAGACCTTGTTCCAGGTGTTGATCGTCACGGCCCTGGGCGTGCTGACGCTCAACCTGATGCGCAGCGCCACCTCCTATGACCGGCAGCGTGGGCTTCTCGAAAGCGGAGCGCGCCGCCACCTGCTCGTTCTCGGCGCCGGCTTTGCGCTGCTGCTGGCGTGGCGGAGCAGGCTGGCTATGTACCATCTGCTCTATTCCGACAATGGACCAGTGACGGGCGCGAGCTATACCGATCTGACGATCCGGCTGCCGCTGATGAAGGCGCTGGTGGGAGTCGCCATCGTCCTGGCGGTGCTGGCCCTGGTCGGAACGGTCCTGAAGAGCAATCGACTGATCTTTGCTGGCATCTTCGTCTACCTGTTACTGGCCGTGGGCGGGCAGTTGATCGTGCCTGGCTTCGTCCAGCGTTTTTCCGTCGCGCCAAACGAGCTGGTCAAAGAGACTCCTTACATCGAGCACAATATTCGGGCGACCCGGAACGCCTTCGGGCTCGAGCGGATCGAAGAGCGCGAGCTCTCGGGGGAGATGACCCTGACCCGCAAAGATATCGAGGAGAACAAACCAACGATCAACAACATCCGGCTCTGGGATCATCATCCGCTGCTCGACACCTTCGCCCAGATCCAGGAGATCCGGACCTACTATGAGTTCCAATCGGTTGACAATGACCGTTACCTGATCAATGGCGAGTTGCAGCAGACCATGATCTCACCGCGGGAGATCGCGATTGGGAGCCTGCCCAACCGCAACTGGATCAATGAGCGGCTCTCCTTCACGCACGGTTTTGGGTTGACGCTCGGCCCGGCCAACCAGATCACTCCGGAAGGTCTGCCGGTTCTCTTCATCAAGGATCTTCCCCCGGTGACGATGGTGCCGGAGCTGGAGGTCAAACGGCCGGAGATCTACTATGGCGAACTCTCCCATGAACCGGTCTATGTGCGCACGGCCGCCCAGGAGTTCAACTATCCCGAGGGCGAGCAGAATGTCTATACGAAGTACGAGGGCGCCGGTGGCGTCCCGATCGGTTCATACTGGCATAAGCTGCTCTTTGCGACCCGCTTTGGCGATATGAAGCTGCTGCTCTCGAACGATATCACGGCCGAGAGCCGCGTCCTCTTCCACCGCACCGTTCGGTCGCGACTGCGCCAGATCGTCCCGTTTCTGGAGCTTGATGAAGACCCCTACATGGTCATCTCCCAGGGTCGCCTGTTCTGGATCACCGACTGCTACACGGTGAGCAGCCGTTACCCTTACGCGCAGCGCGTCGATGGACTCAACTACATTCGCAACTCGGTCAAAGCGGTGATCGATCCGTATCACGGCTCGGTGAGCCTCTACATCTCTGATCCGGATGATCCGATCATCCGGACCTGGGAGCGGATCCTGCCCGACACCTTCAAGCCGCTCAGCGAGATGCCCGCCGATCTGCGCGCCCATCTCCGCTATCCGGTCGACATCTTCAACATCCAGACCAAGGTCTACTCGACCTACCACATGGACCAGCCCCAGATCTTCTACAACAAGGAAGATCAGTGGGAGGTCGCCTCTTTGCAGGAGTCGGACGGCAAGTCGAAGGCGATGAGCCCCTACTACGCGGTGATGAGACTGCCTGACGAGAAGAAGGAGGAGTTCATCCTCATGCTTCCCTTCACGCCGCGGAGCAAGGACAATCTGGCCTCGTGGATGGTCGCGCGGGCGGATGGGGATAAGTACGGCAAACTGCTTGTCTACAAGTTTCCCAAACAGCGCCTCATCTATGGACCAAAGCAGGTAGTCGCCCGAATCAACCAGGACGCGGAGATCTCGCGTCAGCTCTCGCTCTGGGATCAACGTGGATCGAAGGTGATCCTCGGAACCCTGCTGGTGATCCCGATCAAGGAGTCGCTGATCTACGTTCAGCCGCTCTACCTGAAGGCCGAGTCGGGAAAGATTCCCGAATTGAAGCGGGTGATTGTCGTCGCTGAGAACCGAATCGCGATGGAGTCGACGCTCGAAGCGAGCCTCGAGCGAATCTTTGGTGCGGCAGGGCCGACGCCGGCGCCCGCGGAGTCGGCGACCGCGACCGCCCCAGCGACTCCCGTGGCGGCGACTGCCGCGAGCCTTGCGGCGGAGGCGCGCACCGTCTATGAACGGGCGCTCGAGGCCCAGCGTGCCGGCGACTGGGCGCGGTATGGTGAGGAGATCAAGCG
>JBEAVZ010000251.1:0-4179 GCA_041160645.1 Acidobacteriota bacterium | reverse complement strand
CTGCCATACTGCCCCCGTCTTTCCAGTTGACAGATGGCGCTTATTTGACACATAACTCGGAGTATTACCGTTTGATACATTTTGGCAGAGCAGCCCGATTTTACGGCTTTATGGCTTTCTGGCTTGACCGATGTCTTCGACGCGATCTCAAAATCGAATCATCCAACGGACCCTCTCCCAGAGATGGTTCTGGAGGCTCTTTCTGCACGATCTGAGCTACCTGCTTCCCGCTTTCGGCGCGTTGCTTGGCGTCTTATTGCTCCTCGGTCGCGCCCCGCACTGGGGAGCCTCGCTCCTCACGCTCGGCGTCTTTATGCTCATGCTCAGGATCAACTCGGCCTTCTCACTGCGCCGCGAACGTCGCTTTCTCGAATACTTCAAGCGTTGGACCCGGACCTACTTCGGTGATCAGGGACCACGCCAGTCATCCTGTCGCTCCAACAGTTTTGACCAATACCTTTAATCGATCCGGCAGCCGACTGCCTCTTCCCCTGTGAGGTTCATCCTGGATAAGCTGATCTACCTGGCACTTCTCCTCCTCCTCATCGTCACCCCACTTCCCTATGGAGCGGTTGAGTCCTGGTCGACGGCCCTCTGGGAACTGGCCGTGGTCGCCCTGCTCATTCTCTGGGGAGTCGATCTCCTCATCAAGCGCCAGCTCCGACTCGGTGGCGGCTGGCTTGCCTGGCCGCTTCTCGGACTCCTCCTCCTTGGCCTCTTCCAGCTCATGCCGACCGGACTGACCGGTCGCGAGACGATCACGCTCCACCCCTTTGCGACCACCCAGACCCTGCTGCGGATCGCCGCGTCACTCGGCTTCTACCTGCTGGCCGCGACCTTTCTCAATACCGATCAGCGGCGGACCGTCGCCGTCAATGTCATCATCATCGTCTGCGTCCTGATCGCCCTCGTCGGCATCGGTCAGAGCTTCATCGGCAAGGCTCTCTGGCAACGCGGTTCCTTTGGCCCCTTCGTCAATCGCAACCACTTTGCCGGCTTTCTGGTCATGGGCGCTGGTCTGACCGGCGGACTGCTCATCGGCCGCAGCCTCCGTCGCGAAATCCTCGCCCTCTACGCCAGTGGACTCGTCGTCCTCTCTGCCGCCATCCTCCTCTCCGCCTCGCGTGGCGGACTGCTGGCCCTCGGCGCTGAAATTCTCTTTCTCGCGCTGGTGGTCCTCCCCTTCACCCTCTCCAGCGGAAAGAGCCGCCCCAGCGTCCGCTCCGTTATCCTCCGCTCCCTCGCCACCGTCCTCATCGGCGGCGCCGCCATCGCCGGCTCCCTCTTCCTTGTCGGATCGGAGGGGCTCGTCCGCAACCTCTCCCAAACCGCCAGCGAGGTCGAAGGCCGGCTGCCCGAGGATGAACGATTCAGCCGCCGCGACATCTGGCAGGCGACCACCCGCCTCATCGCTGATCACCCCTGGTTCGGTGTCGGACTCGGCGCCTTCCCCTACGCCTACCCCGCCTACGACCAGAGCTCCGGCGCCCAGCGCGTCGAACAGACCCACAACGACTACCTCCAGATCCTTGCCGATGCCGGGATCATCGGCGGCCTCCTCGCCCTCGCCTTCATCCTCATCCTCTTTCTGACCGCCTTCCGCGCCGCCCGCACCCACCATCGCCGCCGCCGCTCGATCATTCTTGGCGCTCTCAGTGGCTGCCTCGCCATCGCTGTCCATAGCTTTGTCGACTTCAACCTCCAGGTGACCGCCAATGCCCAGCTCTTTCTGGCCCTGGCCGCCCTGACCACCAGAATCAGCGACGAATGATCTCCTCCCTCATCTCCGCCAGCCGCCCCTTGGGTTATCCCGACCGGTTGCGCTAAACTGCTCAACGGTGCGGAGTCTCTTCCGGTCACCACGTCTGCAAAGTATGCCGCGGATGCCACTTATGAAAGTTCATCCGACCTGTCGATCGATCTCTCCTCCTGCGGGAGCGACTGGGTGAAAACAATGTTAAGGAGACAATTGTTGAATGGTTAACAAACTTTTTGGAAACATTATTGGAGGGCGCGCGGCACTCGGGTTGCTGCTGGCTCGGCTCGTCTTCGGGGTAGGAATTGCTCTTCACGGCTGGAGCAAGATCCAGAATCCGTTTGGCTGGATGGGGCCGGATGCCCCGGTTCCGGGCGCACTCCAGGCGCTGGCCGCGTTGAGCGAGTTTGGCGGTGGGGTCGCGTTGATTCTTGGACTGCTGACGCCGCTGGCGATGTTCGGGCTGGCGTGCACGATGCTGACGGCGATCACGACGGTCCACCTCGCGCAGGGACACCCGTTTGTGGCCCGTGGTGGCCCTTCGTATGAGTTGGCCACCCTCTACCTGGGCTTTGCGGTACTGATGATCATTGCCGGACCGGGGAGCTATTCGATCGATGCGATCCTTTTTGGCAAGAACCAGCGACGGCGCTAGTGGCGCGTGGGGGAGAGTGGTCAGGCGCGGGGCCACTCTCCCGGATCGTTGGTTAGAAGTTACCGCGCCGGAACTCTTCAGCCACGTAGTCACTCGCCCGCCACGAGACCGCCGCAATCGAGAGAGTGCAGTTCTTCTCCGGACAGGAGACGAATGAGGCGCCATCAACGACAAAAAGATTCTTCACGTCGTGGGCCTGGTTGAAGCGATTGAGGACCGCGCTTCGTGGATCGTCGCCCATCCGCGCCGTTCCGACCTCGTGGGTCGCGTCGCCGGGCGGCGGTGGCTGCCTGACCCGGGTGTAGGGGGAGATCTCGGCCCCGGCCGCGCGGAGGATCTCCTCGGCGCTGTCATACATGAGGTCGACCATCTTCAGTTCGTTTTCGCCCCATTTGGCATTGAAGCGGAGCTGGGGAATGCCATAGCGATCCTTGAGCCCGGAGGGATCGATCTCGCAGTAGTTGTCGAAGGAGGGGAGACATTCGCCAAAGCCGGCGAGAAAGACGCGGGCCGGGTTCTGGTCACGAACTTCCCGTTTGAAACCGTGGCCGAAGCCGGCGAGCCCCTTCGCATGGCCCGGGTAGCGGGTCGCGCCCGTCGCCGGCTGGAACTGCCAGCCGCGGAGCGCTCCAACCTGCCGCCCGCCGGGCATATTGGTGTGGCGCGGAATGTAGAGGTGGCCGCCGCCCGCCCCGTCATCATTGAAGATCTCCGTCGCCTTGAGCGACGGGAACCAGCCGCCGACAAAGCCCGATTTGAAGTTGTCCATCAGGTAGTGGCCGAGAACCCCGCTCGAGTTGGTGATCCCCTGGGGCATCTCGCGCGTGGTCGAGTTGAGCAGGATCCGGGTCGAGGCCATCGCTCCGGCCCCGAGGATGACCACCCGCGCCCGCGCTTCATAGGTACGTCCATTCCGCGTGTCGACAAATTCGACGCCGCGCGCCTTGCCGGTCCGCTCATCGAGCAGGACGCGGTGGACAGCCGCTCCGGTCCGCAGCGTGTAGTTCCGCCGCCCAACCAGTTTGGGAACGATCGTGTCGAGGGTCGAGAATCGCGAGGCGGTCGAGCAGCCGTAATCGCATGATCCGCAGTAGTGGCAGGCCGACGCGGTCTCCCGGTTCTCCATGAACATCGCCCGCCGGATCGGAATGATCGGGACGCCCGCCTTTCGCCCGCCTTTCAGCAACGCTACCTCCCCACACCGCGGCCGGGGAGTCGGGGCGTGGTACTTGCCATCGGGCGTGACCGCCAGCCCCTCCCGGGTCCCAAAGACTCCCATCAGGTCCTCGGCCCGGTCATAGTAGGGGGCGAGATCGGCATAGCTGATCGGCCAATCCTCACCGACGCCATCCTGCATCGACTTCGGTTTGAAATCCCACTCGGCCATCCGCAGCGAGACCCGCGCCCAGGTGTTGGTTCGTCCGCCCACGGCGTGAATCCGCGTCCAGTGGAAATCGGTTCCCGCGGCGGTCGCGTAACGGTCGACGTAGGGATGGACATAGAGGTGTTCAGTGTAGGCGCTCACCTTCCAGAGTCCGTCATATTGCCCCGGTTTGCCCAGGCCCCGGAAGGGCATCTCATAGGGCCAGGAGTGCTCGGTGTGGAAGATCTGGGTTCGATCCCATTTTGGACCGATCTCGAGCTGCAGGACATTCAGGCCACGGTTGACCAGGACGTGGGCGGCAACGCCCCCGGCGGCTCCGGAGCCGACGATGATTACGTCGTAGACGGGAGGAGATTTTTTGATCTGCATCGGAATGCTACTTTG
>JBEAVZ010000250.1:0-3325 GCA_041160645.1 Acidobacteriota bacterium | reverse complement strand
GTCCCACCTGTCCTACCTGTCCCAACAGTCCCACCTGTCCTACCTATCCCAACAGTCCCACCTGTCCTATCAACCAACCCCTGCCTGTTTAAGTGCGGCGCGGCAACCTGGCTCAGGCGATCCGCGAGCGATACCAGTCGATCGTCCGGCGGATCCCGAGCTCGACTGGCACGCGCGGCTCCCAGCCAAGAACCCCGCGGGCGCGCGTGATGTCGGGCTGACGAATCTGCGGATCGTCCTGCGGCAGGGGGCGATAGACGATCTCACTGGCGCTGCCGGTCAGCTCGATAATCAGCCGGGCAAACTGGAGAATGGTCATCTCATTGGGATTCCCGATATTGACCGGCTGGTGATCACCGCGCTCCATGAGCAGGCGGAGCCCCTCGACAAGGTCGTCGACATACTGGAAGCTGCGCGTCTGGCGCCCTTCCCCGAAGACGGTCAAGGGCTCGTTCCGCAGGGCCTGATTGATGAAGGTGGGGACGACCCGGCCATCATCGACCCGGTTGCGGGGCCCGTAGGTATTGAAGATACGCACAATCCGGATATCGAGCCCGAATTCGCGATGATAGGCCATGGTCGCCGCTTCAGCATAGCGTTTGGCCTCATCATAGACCGATCGCGGTCCATTTGGATTGACGTTGCCCCAGTATGACTCGGGCTGGGGGTGGACCTGGGGATCGCCATAGACCTCGGAGGTCGAGGTGAGCAGGTAGCGCGCGCCCTTCGCCCGGGCGAGATCGAGCGTGTGATGGGTCCCGAAAGACCCGACGCGGAGCGTCTCCAGCGGCAGGCGCAGATAATCGATTGGACTCGCCGGGCTGGCGAGATTGAGAACCCAGTCGACCGGGCCGGCGACCTCGAAGGGCTGGCTGATATCCTGATTAATGAACGAGAAATTGGGATTGGCGAGGAGATGCCGGATGTTCTCCTCGTAGCCGGTGATCAGATTATCGACCGCGATCACCTCGTGCCCTTCGGCGATGAGGCGATCGGCGAGATGGCTACCGATGAAACCGGCGCCACCAGTCAGTACAATACGCATTTTGATCCTTTGAAGGGCCGCTGAGGCCGGCCCTTCCTCACTTGTGGTTGTCCGGCGCTACTTCTTATCGTAGAGCCAGGCGCAGTCGACGATCTTCGCTTCGCGACCATCGTGGATGGCGTAGGTGCCACCCTTCCAGAGGCTGGCGCCGCCGTGTTCACCGCGCTTGTTGATCGCATAGAAGTTGATATTGAAATTGGCCAGTTCGGTCTGGTTGTCTCCGTAACGGTGGGAGATCCGCTTGATCGCGTCCATGGCCGCGTCGGCTGGCGACATTCCACGCCGCATATTCTCGACGATGGTGTGGGAGCCATTGATGTAGATGCACTCCTCGCCGCGCCCGGTCGAACCGGCGGCCCCGACCTCGTTGTCGACATAGAGTCCGCTGCCGATGATCGGCGAGTCGCCGACCCGGCCGGGAATCTTCCAGGCCAGACCGGAGGTGGTCGTCACCCCGGAGAGGTCCCCGGCGGCGTTGAGCGCGAGACAGTTGATGGTCCCGGTCTGGCGATAGCGCAGCTTGTCGGCGATCCAGTCATTGAGGGCGATCTCTTCGCGCGAGAGGCCCGCGGAGGAGGTTCTCTTGTTCTGTTCGCCGCCCGTGCGGAGCGGACTGGGCCCCCAGCCATCCCGGGGGTTGAGGCTCTCCCGCCAGGCCAGCCAGGCCTTGCGGGATGGCTCGGTCAGCAGATCCTCTTTCTTGAAACCGTGCTTGAGGGCAAACCGGAGGGCGCCCTCACCAACGAGCAGGAGATGGTCGGTGCGCTCGAGAACGAGTTTGGCGACACTCGCCGGATTCTTGATGTAGCGCAGACTGGCGACGGCCCCGGCACGACGCGAGGGACCGTGCATGACACTCGCGTCAAGCTCGACGTCGCACTCCTCATTCGGCAGTCCGCCATAGCCGACCGAATCGTCGCGTGGATCGTCCTCGACGATCTTGACTCCGGCCACGACTGCGTCAAGGGTGTCGCCACCCGCCTTGATGATCTCCATCGCCCGGGTCACACAGGCAATCCCACCCTCAAAGATCTCTCCGGTTGGAGTCCGATTCCGATTGGAACTGGAGATGACCAGCGGACGAATCCCCTGGACGGCGGCGGAGATCGCCGGTGTTTCACCTGCCAGTAACGGCACACTCAGCCCGGCGGCTGACTGCTTGATAAACTCGCGACGCTTCAGGCCGTCATTATTCATTGAGAATCCTCCTCGAAACCGGTTAGATGATATAAAAATTTGTCCCAACCGCCAAACAGCCCGACTGGGAGCCGCGGCCCCGGCGGTGCGAGGCGCGAGCCACGTGGAAAACCCGGCTCAGGGCTGGCGCTTGGGTTCAGCCGCCGCCTCCCGACTCTCCTCGAGGCGGCGAATGAGGCTCTCGGCCGCCTGAATCCGCTTCTCGGCCTCATCCTGAATGTTCTGATAGTACTGGAGCTGGGCGACCAGATCGCTCTCCGTTCGCTGGAGACGCTCCTTGTCGGCCTGGACATAACGCAGCTTTGCCTCGTGCTGGGAGCGGAGCTGCTCCATCGTCCGCTCCCGATCGAGTGTGCCGATATTGAAACTCTGGGAGAGCAGGCTCTCCCGGGTCATGAGCTGGCTGATGTTCTGTTCATCGATGCTGAGGGTCGCGAGCCGGTCGCGAATGGTGCGCAACTCTCCGTTGATGGCGTCGATCCGTACGCCAAGACCGGAGATTCGGGTGACATCGAGCTGGGTCTGCTGGCGAATGTTCATCGCCCGGATCTCCTGCACCAGCGCGCGCATCTCCCCGGCCAGCGATTCGACGGCCTTGAGGAGCGCGGCCGTCTGGGTGGCCGACGAGTCCGCGGGCTCGGCCTTCTGCTCGCCCGGCGGGGCGGGCGCTTCCGGCTTCTGGCGATCTTCGAGATCGATGATATTTGGATACTGAGGTGGGTTCCTGACCGGACGCTTCAATGGGGTCTGGGCGTGTGACCAGTCGGCTGCCGTCAGCAGAATCGAGAAGATGCAGATCAATTTCTTCATATACTGATTACCAGATCCTTAACCTGAGGCCAGGTGCCGGCCCTCTCACCGTGCCCGGGGAAAAGCCGGGAGACTGGCGTGCCCATCCTTGTCGATCGCCTGAACGGCAAAGAAGTAGTCGTCCTTGGAGACCCCGGGCAGAACCACCTCGGTCACTGCGCCAACCTCGAGGCTGCGCTGCCAGAATGGCTGGTAGGTTTCACGCCAGAGAATCCGGTATCCGACGACATCGGGCTCCGGCGAGGGGCTCCAGGTGAGGACAGCATCGTACTG
>JBEAVZ010000212.1:0-10764 GCA_041160645.1 Acidobacteriota bacterium | reverse complement strand
GCCGGGGACGGCGCGACGGGTCGCAGCAGTCCGCCCTGCTTGTCAAGCGAGTTCATCATGCGCTTGCCCGGGGATACGACCTCTTTTCGACGAGCCATTTTGTCATCGCCGATGGCTCTCCGCCCCTTCAATCGGTTATGATGAGTATTTGAGACCTCAGTCTGACAGCGACTTCCGCAAGTGAAAGGAGAAGTGATGAATCAAGAGTTTTCGACCACCGTTTCGACAACCCTGGTGACGCAGCCCCTGACAGTCCTCTCCGAAGAGGAGTCCCTCTTTGCCGCGAGTGTCCGTGAATTTGCCGAAGCCGAGATCAAACCGTACATTCGCGAAATGGATGAAGCGCAGAAGTTACGTCCGGAAATCCTCGCGAAGTGTTTTGAACTGGGATTGATGGGCATCGAACCGGGAGAAGAGTACGGAGGATCTGGTGGAACATTTTTCATGGCCTGCCTGGCGATCGAGGAGCTGGCGCGGGTCGATCCGGCGGTCAGCGTCTGTGTCGATGTAAACAACACGCTGGTGATCAACGCCTTCGTCAACTATGCCAGTGCGGGGCTGCGCGAGCGTTACCTGCCGCGGCTCTGTCAGGAGACGATCGGCGCATACTGCCTGAGTGAGGCGGGTTCGGGTTCGGACGCCTTCGCCCTCCAGACGCGGGCCGAGGATCTTGGCGCCCACTACCGCCTGAATGGACGGAAGATGTGGATCACCAACGGGAACGAGGCGGGCATCTTCATCGTCTTTGCCAACCTCGATCCGGCCAAAGGCTATAAGGGCATCACCGCGTTTGTGGTCGAAAAGGGTTTTCCAGGGTTCAGCGTCGGCAAGAAAGAGGACAAGCTCGGGATTCGCGCCTCCTCGACGACCGAGCTGCTCTTTGATGACTGTCTCGTCCCGAAAGATAATGTCCTTGGCGAGGTTGGGAAGGGATACAAGATTGCGATCGAGACGCTCAATGAAGGGCGGATCGGGATCGGCGCCCAGATGCTTGGACTGGCGCAGGGCGCCTTCGAGAGCGCGCTGGCCTACACGAAGGAGCGGAAGCAGTTCGGGCAAGCGATCGCCGATTTTCAGGGAGTCCAGTTCCAGCTCGCCGACATGGCGGTCAAGGTCGAGGCGGCACGACTGATGGTCTACAATGCCGCCCGTCTCAAGGATGCCAGGCAGCCATTCATCAAGGAGGCGGCCATGGCCAAACTGTTCACCTCCGAAGTGGCCGAAGAGGTCGCCTCGCTGGCGGTCAATCTCTATGGTGGTTACGGGTACGTCCGGGATTACCCGGTCGAGAAATACTTCCGTGACTGCAAGATTGGCCAGATCTACGAGGGCACCTCGAACATGCAGCGACAGACGATTGCGAAGATGCTCATCTAGCCCTTCTTTGGACAATAAATGAATCACCCACTTTTCGAAAAATTGCAGGCACTGAGCGAGGGGAAGCTGAAGGAGACGGAGGAGGCGGCCGAGCCGGCGCCTCCTCCGCCGATTACGCCGCGGGCAAAGAGCGAGACGGTGGCGACGCCTCCGCCTCCCCGGACGACCGAGCCACCGAAGAGGCCGCGACTCGAATCGAGGCCAGGACCGCCCGCCCTGCCGTCAACCAGGCTGGCGCCTCCTCCGATGACGGCGACCCGGCCGAGCGGAGCCCGGCCGAGTGGAGCCCCGCCGAGTGGAGCCCGGCCGAGTGGAGCCCCGCCGAGTGGAGACCGATTAGCCGGCCTCAATCCGGCGCAGCGTGAAGCGACGACGACCGTCGAAGGGCCGGTGCTGATCCTGGCTGGCGCGGGCAGCGGCAAGACGCGGGTCATCACCTTTCGGATTGCCCACCTGATCGAAGAGACCGGCGTCCGGCCGGAACAGATCCTCGCGGTGACCTTCACCAACAAGGCGGCCGGGGAGATGAAGGAGCGGGTCGAAAAACTGCTCGGCGATGAGCCGCGATCAGGCTCGCCGCTCATCGCGACCTTCCATTCGCTCTGTGTCCGGATTCTGCGACGGGATATCGAGAAGCTCGGGCGGGGCTTCACCCGCAGTTTCACGATCTATGACGCCGATGAGCAGCAGCGACTGATCCGCCAGTGTATCCGTGATTGCGGATTCGACGACAAGCAGCTCACGCCGCGGGTGGTTCAGAGTGCGATCAGCAACGCCAAGAACCGCGGGGAGAGTCCGGAGAGCTACGCCGCGCGGGCCGATTATGGAGTGGCCCGGAAGCAGGAGATCGCCCGAATCTATCCGCTCTATGAACAGCGACTCCACAACTCGAACGCGCTCGACTTTGACGATCTCCTGCTGATGACGGTGCAGCTGCTGCGCCATTCGGCGGAGACGCGCCACTACTACCACCAGCGTTTTCGCCACGTCCTCGTCGATGAGTTTCAGGACACCAATGGAATCCAGTATTCGCTGACGCGCATGCTGGTGGAGGGCGACCTGGCGCTCAACATCGGCAAGCGACCGGCCGATTTCTGGCAGAACCGCAGTCTCTGCGTCGTTGGTGACGAATCGCAGGCGATCTATGGCTGGCGCGGTTCCGACTTCCAGATCATTCTTGGCTTTGAGAAAGACTTTCCGAATGTGAAGGTGATCAAGCTCGAGGACAACTACCGTTCGACGGCGCGGATCCTGCAGGCGGCCAATCACGTCATTGCCCACAACACGGAGCGCTTTGACAAGGTGCTCCGGGCCAACAACAACGAGGGTGAGAAGATCCGCTATGCCCAGCTCTACGATGGCGAAGAGGAGTCGCGCTGGATCATCTCGCGGATCGAGGAGCACCGGCGACAGGAGCCGCAGCTGCGGGCAGCGGTGCTCTACCGGACCAATGCCCAGTCGCGTCTCTTCGAAGAGGCCTGTCGGCGGGCCGGCATGCGCTACAATCTCGTCGGCGGTTTCAGCTTCTATGAGCGGGCGGAAGTGAAGGACATCATTGCCTACCTGAAGCTGGCGCTCAATCCATCCGATGGGATCGCGCTGCTGCGGGTCATCAATACTCCGGCCCGCGGACTGGGCAAATCATCCCTCGAGGAGTTGGACCGGCTGGCCCGCCAGTGGGATCTGACCATGTGGGAGGCGATCCGTCGCGTGGTGACCGAGCAGCTGATGCCGGCCCGGGTCGTCAATTCGCTCAAGCCTTTTTTCGATCTGGTCAGCTCGCTTGCGGCCCAGGCGGTCGATCCCTCCAATCCGCTCAGTGAGGTCATCAAATCAGCGATCATCGAGAGTGGCTATGAGCGGATGCTGAAGAGCGAGGGGAGCGAAGAGGCCGAGGCCCGGCTGCTCAACCTCGAGGAACTGGTCAACGCGGCCGTCGAATCAGAGCAACGCGGCGAGACTTTGCGTGATTTTCTCGACCACGCCGCTCTCGTCTCCGACACCGACCAGTTCGAAGCCGAGGCGCCGGTGACCCTCATGACCATGCACGCGGCGAAGGGGCTCGAGTTTCCGCTCGTCTTCATTGCCGGCCTGGAAGAGAACCTCTTCCCCCATTCGCGCTCGTCGGGGGACAATACGGCGCTCGAGGAGGAACGGCGGCTCTGCTATGTGGCGATTACCCGGGCGGAGAAGCACCTCTACCTGAGCCACGCGCGACTGCGCCGGGTCTATGGTGAGACGCTGCCAACCGAGCCATCCCGATTCCTCAACGAGTTCCCGCTCGATCTGATCGAGGATCTGTCGCGGTCGACCAGCTGGCTCGGTTCGCTCCGCAAGCCAGCCCCACGGGACAATCGTCCGGGCGCCCCCCACCAACCGGCCGCGACACCGCCACGCGAAAACAAGTTTACCGGACAGACCTACAACTCGGTCGACGGTGTTCGTGACTTCTTTGCCCGGCAGGGGAAACAGGTCGATCTTCCGGCGGCGACTTCCGGCTCGACTCCGGGGGCAACTCCGGGCCGGGCCAAGGCGCCCCGTGACGAGAGCGGTGGAACGACTGAGCTGGCCGTCGGCAGTCGGGTTCGCCATCCGAAGTATGGCGTTGGCCTGATCATCCGCCGGGAGGGTGACGGCGACAAGGCCAAACTGACCATCAACTTTCCCGGCTTCGGGCAGAAGAAACTGATTGAGAAGTTTGCCGGCCTCCTGCCGGCCTGAGAGCAGGTATTCAAAAAGACATGAGTTCAGAAGTGACCAGAATTGGTTTTGTCAGCCTTGGCTGCCCCAAGAATCTCGTTGATAGCGAGGTGATGATGGGGCAGCTGAAAGAACGCGGCTATGAACTGACCACCGAGCGTGAAGCCGCCGACGTGATGGTCGTCAACACGTGTGGTTTTATCCAGACGGCCAAAGAGGAGTCGATCCGGACCATTCTCGAAATGGCCGAGCTGAAGGAGACGGCGCAGCTGAAGCGGCTGGTCGTCGCCGGCTGCCTGGTCGAGCGCTACCGTCAGGATCTGCTCAACCAGCTGCCGGAGGTCGACGCCGTGCTTGGGACGAGCGAGTTGGAGAAGATCGTCGCGGCGGTCGATCCAGCCGCCGTGGCCGCCCAGGACGCGGCCTTCGTCGCCTCGAACGCCTGGATGACGCGCGGGCTGCCGACCTATCTCTACGATGAGACGACACCGCGCTTCCTGGCCACGCCGCGCCACTTCGCCTATGTCAAGATTGCCGAGGGCTGCGATCATACCTGCGCCTTCTGCGCCATTCCGCAGATGCGTGGCAAGTATCGTTCGCGCCGCGCCGGCTCGATCGTCCAGGAGGCCGAGCAGCTGGCCGCCCAGGGGGTCAAAGAGCTGATCCTCATCTCGCAGGACTCGACCCAGTACGGGCTCGACCTCGGACTGAAAGATGGTCTGGCCGATCTGCTGCGCGCCCTCGCCCGCGTCGACGGTGTCGAGTGGATTCGCATCATGTACACCTATCCAAACTCGCTCAGCGACGCGACCCTCCGGGTCATGGCCGAGGAACCAAAGGTCTGCAAGTATCTCGACATGCCGCTCCAGCACGCGAGCGCGGCTGTCCTGAAGCGGATGCGGCGCGGCGGGAACCGCCAGTTGCTCGAGAAGCTGCTCGCCCGGGCCCGTGACATCGTTCCCGGGATCGCGCTGCGGACGACCCTGATCGTCGGCTTCCCCGGGGAGACGGACGAGGATTTCGGAGAGCTGATGCAGTTCGTCAAGGATGTCGAGTTCGATCGACTCGGCGTCTTCACCTACTCTGACGAGGAGGGGACCCACGGCTTCGACCTCGATCAGAAGGTGCCGGCGACCACCATGCGGTCGCGCCGCGCCCGCCTCATGCGCGAGCAGGCGAAGATCTCGAAGCGGAAGAACAAGGCGCTCATCGGCCAGCGCTTCCGGGCCATGCTCGAAGGCATCTCTGAAGAGAGTGATCTGCTGTTGCAGGCGCGGCTCGCATCGCAGGCGCCCGAGGTCGATGGTCACGTTCTGATCAACGATGTCCCCGCGGGCTTTGCCGGTCAGGCCGGCGCGATGATCGAGATCGAGATCGAGGAAGCGCACGACTATGACCTGGTCGCCCGCATCACCCAGGCCCTATGATCAAGAAGAAGTTCGAAGAGAGTCAGGCCAAACGTGGTAAACACCTGAAGATCGAGGGGCCCCGTGACGTGGTCGCCTTCCTGATTGCCACCGCGGGTGGCGCGGGAATGATGCCCTTCGGTCCGGGCACTTGGGGCTCGCTGGTCGGGCTCGCCATCGTCTGGGCGCTGGTGCAGGGGCTGCGCAACGATCCGCTCGCCCTGCAGAACTGGTTGATCATCGCCGCGCTGGTCGTGACCGGTCTGGGCATCTGGGCCGGTAATCACGCCGAAAAGATCTTTGGCCGCAAGGATCCCGGTCAGGTCGTCATCGATGAAGTGAGCGGGCAGATGATCACTTTTGTCTTTCTTGCCCCCTACCTTGCGCGGCTTGGAGAGACCTGGACCTGGTGGCTCATTCCGGGCTTCCTCCTCTTTCGGGCTGGTGATATCCTGAAGCCCTATCCGATTAACGAACTGCAGGACCTTGATGGCGGATTCGGGGTCATGATGGATGATGTGCTGGCGGGTATCTATGCGGCGGTGGTCTTATCGGTGCTGATTTGGATTGCGGGGTAGGACTGATCGGACCAGTCCTATCAGTTCCACCAGTCCTCCCCCCCCATAAATCCCGCTCTTTCGATTCAATCTCAATTCTCACCGGAGGGACCAGGAATGATTCAACTGACAGTCAATGGCCAGAAGCGCCAGTTCGACGGCGATCCCGAGATGCCACTACTCTGGTATCTGCGCGAGGAGCTGCAATACACCGGAACCAAATACGGCTGCGGGCAGGGTCTCTGTGGAGCCTGCACCGTCCACGTCAACGGCCAGGCGGTGCGGAGCTGCCAGACACCGATGAGCGGCGCTGCCGGCCAGAGCATCACGACCATCGAGGGGCTGAGTGCGACGGCCAGCCATCCCGTCCAGCAGGCCTGGCGAAACCACGACGTGCCGCAGTGCGGCTACTGCCAGAGCGGACAGATCATGCAGGCGGCGGCCCTGCTCAAAGATAAGCCGAAGCCGACCGATGCCGAGATCGACGCGGCGATGAAGGGCAATATCTGCCGTTGTGGCACCTACCAGCGGATCCGCGCGGCAATCAAAGAGGCCTCCGGACAGGCCGTGAAAGGAGCTCGCTAACTATGCAAAAGATCGAATTTCTTCCACGACGCACCTTTCTCGCCCACCTCGTCTCGTCAAGCGCCTTTCTGATCGGCGCGCGGGCCGGAGTGCTCGACTTTACCGGCGCGACGACTGGTGAACTGGTCAGCGATGCCGACAAGGCCGCCTGGAATCCAAACGTCTACCTGGGAATCGAGCCGGACGGCCGGGTGATCCTGGTCATGCACCGCTCCGAGATGGGCACTGGTTCCCGGAGCGTCCTGCCGATGGTTCTGGCTGAAGAGCTCGACGCCGACTGGAAACGAGTGAAGCTCGAACAGGCGATTGGCGACCCGAAGTATGGCTCACAGAACACCGATGGATCGTGCTCGATCCGTGACTTCTATGACACGTTCCGCGAGGCTGGAGCGACGGCACGATTAATGCTCGAGCGCGCCGCCGCCGCCAAATGGGGCGTCGCGGCCGCCGAGTGCGCCGTGGCCAACCACTTCGTCGTCCATCAGCCGACCAAGCGGAAGCTCGGGTTTGGTGAGCTGGCAACCCTGGCCAGACAACAGCCTGTCCCGAAGAAAGAGGAGCTGAAGTTCAAGTCAGCTGCCGACTACCGCTATGTCGGAAAGGATCTGCCGACCGCCGACCGTGACAGTCTCGTCAACGGCACCGGCATCTTTGGTATCGACGCGACGATGCCCGGGATGGTTCACGCCTCGATCGAGCGCTCCCCGGTCTTTGGCGGCAAGCTGAAGAGCTTTGACGACCAGGAAGCGAAGACAGTCAAGGGAGTCCTGCAGACGGTGACGATTCCCGACCTGAGTGGCCCAACCATGTTTCAGCCCCTCGGTGGCGTCGCCGTAATCGCCAACAGCACCTGGGCCGCAGCGAAAGGGCGTGAAAAGCTGAAGGTCGAGTGGAGTGCGAGCCCGAATGCCGCGTACGATTCAGCCAAGTTCAAGCAGACTCTGCTCGAGACCGTGCGTCAACCGCAGAAGGTAGTTCGCAACGTCGGCGATGTCGACGCGGCCTTCGCCAAGGCGAGCAGAACCCACGAAGCCGAGTACTATGCGCCGCACCTCTCCCACGCACCGATGGAGCCGGTAGCGGCCGTTGCCGAATACAAGGACGGCCGGGTCGTCTGCCACGCCAACACCCAGAATCCTCAGGCGGTGCAGGACACGGTCGCCCAGGCCCTCGGCATCGACAAGAAGAATGTCGAATGCCACGTCACGCTGCTCGGTGGCGGCTTTGGGCGCAAGTCGAAACCCGACTACGTCGCCGAGGCGGCGCTGCTCTCAAAGGCCGTTGGCAAGCCGGTCAAGGTCACCTGGAGCCGTGAGGATGACATCCGCTTCGACTATTACCACACGGTCGCGGCCATGTATTTGAAGGCGGCGATCGGCGACCGCGGTAAACCAACCGCCTGGCTCCAGCGCGTCGCCTATCCGTCGATCGGCACAACCTTCAATCCAGCGGCGACGCACGCCGAAGCCTTCGAGATGATGATGGGCTGGAATGACGTGCCCTTTGACATCCCCAACCATCGCGCCGAGAACGGACCGGCTAAGAACCACGTCCGCATCGGCTGGCTCCGCTCGGTCGCCAACATCTACCAGGCCTTCGCCATCCATTCATTCCTGGATGAGCTGGCGATACTGGCGAAGCGCGACTCTCTCGAATACCTGCTCGATACGCTCGGAGCTCCGCGGATCGTCAAGCTCGACAAGGACTATATCAACCACGGCAAGTCCCAGGATCAGTATCCGGTCGATACTGGCCGGATGCGGAACGTGATCGAGCTGGCGGCAGAGAAGTCTGGCTGGGCCAAAAAGAGACCGACCGCCGGGCGGGCGCTCGGTATCGCTGCCCACCGCAGCTTCCTGACCTATGTCGCAGTAGCAGTCGAGGTCGAGGTCGATAAGACCGGTCGGGTGACCATCCCGAGTATGGACATCGCCGTCGATGCCGGGACGATCATCAACCCCGATCGCGTCCGCTCGCAGTTCGAGGGCGCTGGCGTCTTCGGGGCCAGCATCGCCCTCATGAGCGGCATCACCGCGAAGAATGGCGTGATCGAACAGTCGAACTTCCACGACTACCGCGTCGCGCGGATCAACGAGGCTCCCCGGCAGGTCAACGTCCATATCGTCAACAGCAGTGCCCCGCCGGCGGGAGTCGGCGAGCCGGGTGTCCCGCCCGTCATCCCGGCGATCTGCAACGCCATCGCCGCCGCCACCGGCAAACGCATCCGCGAACTCCCGGTCGGCCGCCAGCTCGGATAGAACCGGACGGCGCTGATCGATATTCCGGCAATAAAATGGAGGGCAGGAACAAGGAGAAACCTTGTTTCCGCCCTCCATTTTTCTGCCAGATCCAAATTCCAGATGGTGATGGCAACGCGAACTGAACAGGTGAGATCGATTATCTCACTGGAATAACCGGGATGGTGAGAGTCGCCGTACCGGTTGTCGTGAGTGATTGCAGGTTGTACCCGCCGCTGAACCCAGAAGTCGTGGCATTGATCATCGCCCCGGTGAGTGCCTCGTCTCCCGCCGCCCAGAATTTCATCCATCCGGTTCGCCCGGCCGGAATCACTGTCGCGTAGCGTGGTACCGTCCGCGGCAGGTTGTTCCCGAGCATCCCGCGCAACTGACAGGTTCCCCCGGTCAGCGTAAAGCTTTGCGAAATCTCGCTATCGTCAAAGAGCAGCCCCGCCAGCGGGCCGAGCAGTTCTGCACCACTCGTCAGATCTCCGCCGATCCGGTTGATGATCAGCATCGGACTGTTCCCATTCGCCAGTGAGGGCAGACTTGCTATTCCAAGTCCCCGTGGCAGCTCGTCATACTGGAGGCCATTGAACGCAAGTGTCATTGCCACCGAATTCGGCAGACACAGCGTCGCGCCCACGCCAAGCGCCGAGACGGCGATCGCCGACAGTGTTGCCTGGTGGCCACTCTCGAACCTGACATCCTCAACTCCGATCAGGTAGTTCCCCACTACCGGACACCCGCTCTGATCGACGGCGACGGCGATGAGATATCCGGTTACTCCCGGATCGACATCGCTTGCCCGAAAGGTGACCGTCTGATTCTGTGTCAGTGTCACTATCTGATCGGCAACCGAGCAATTCGATCCATCGACGAAGAAAAGGTGGACGTTCGCCGGACTGACCGGATTCGTGTTGGTCAGCGAAATCTGAGTATCGCTGCGTGCGGTATTTACCGACGAAGTGTAAACATTGAAGATCAGCAGGCTCCCCGGTTTCTGCTGATTTGGCAGCCCGGCGGCTATCGGCAGGTTGCCCGGCCCTGATGAAGGCGTGTTGACCCTGATGCAGGTTGTCGGCCCGGGGGTGTTCCCAATCTTCGAGGTGATGCAATATTGAGATCCGCTGGTCGCCTGAACGACTACCTGGGCCAGATAGGTGATGGTCACGCTGCCATTAGCCGGAATCGTTCCCGTCCAGGTTACCGTCTTGATTGCGGCGATAAATGCTGGTTTACGGATGACACCACTCAAATGATCACTGGAACTGGTTGAGGTGTTCGCGGTACAAATTCCTCCCCTGGCATTGCAGCTGCCGGCCAGCGCGGTCAAACCAAACGGCAATGTCGCGATATACGTTATCGATATCGGTGCCGAAGTATTATTGTTCAGTACCTGTGTCAGGGTTAATACCGTACCAGGTCCGACAACTCCATTTCCACCCGGTATCTCCACCTTAACGGCGTCACCCGTTACCGCTGAACTATCCAGGTTTACAATCAGTACTGCTGATGCCGTCGCCAGTCCATCACTAACCTGTAGAGTAAAGGTTGCGCTCGTCGCCCCACTCGCCGCGACAATATTCGCGGTCACCGTTCCGGCTGTATTGACTATGTTTGAGATTGTCACGCCATTTGACGGATTGGCACTTGTCACCGTCACCGTCAGGCTTCCGGCCGATGTCTCCGCGTCAGTCACCGTCGCGATCGCCGAACTGCTTATCGTGCTGCCTGCTATCCTTGTTATCCCACTTACCGCTGTGATTGTCGGTGGCTGGTTCACTGTCACATTCAGTATCCCCATCGCCGTCGCCGTTCCATCACTCACCTGTAGTGTAAAGGTAGTGCTCGTTGCACCACTAGCTGCTGCAATATTCGCCGTGACCGTTCCTGCTGTAT
>JBEAVZ010000163.1:0-3311 GCA_041160645.1 Acidobacteriota bacterium | reverse complement strand
CCAGGGGGTCGAGACGGCGCGTCGCCGGGTCCTTGCGGCGCGCAATTCCCGCCTCAACGCCGAGCTGCAGTACCAGAGCGAGGTTCGTAAGTTCGATGCCGGACAGTCGACCAGTTTCTTTGTCCTTGATCGGCAGAACGCTCTCTCGGCCTCCCGTGGTCGCGAACTGCGTGCGCTGACCGACTATACCAAAGCGGTCGCCGAACTCCAGCGCGTCATGTCGATCACGCTCGCCAGCAACAATGTCGAGGTGAAGTAGGCGGAGACCAGCAGCGCTGCGCCGCCGGCCCCGCTGCGGCGGCAGTCGAGCGAAGAGACTGGCCGCTTCGGGCGAGAGGGCCGCGGCCCCGAGGCGAACCATTCGGCTGACAGAGGGGATCGGAAAGTGCTATGATCAACTTTTGTTTCCTGAACGTTATTCCGATTTTCCGGAGACGCCATGTTTGCCGCAGGCTCTTTGCCCCAGATTTTTACTGAAGAATCTTTGCTGAAAGCTCTTTGGCCGTGGCTGTTTGTGGAAGGAGAGACCGAGTCATATGTCTGAAGATAATCAGAGTGGTTTCAAAATTAGTGATCGGCGGCTTTTCAAACCGGATGGTACCCTGCGCGATGACGTGATCATCGAGGAGGAGCCAGCTGCCCCGCCCGCTTTAGACGATATTTCCTCTCAATCGCTGGCCGCTTCATCGCCGGCACCCCGGGTTGCTCCGGATATGCCAGAGTCAGTCGCGCCCCCGACATATGAAGCCTATGCCCCGGAGGCGCCGCTCGAAGCGGAGGATCCGGAGGGGATGCCTGAGCAGACGCTCTTCACCGATTTTCTGATGCAGATGGCCTCGTCGGCCTTCATCTATCTTGGGCTGGTTGAGCATCCGGCCACCGGTCGACGCCAGGTCAATCTCGAGGCGGCCAAGGACTCGATCGACCTGCTGGATATGCTCCGCGAGAAGACCCGCGGCAACCTGACCCGCGGAGAAGATAAGCTCTTCGAGGATCTGATGGCCGATCTGAAGATGCAGTTCGTCGCCCGACGCCGCTGAGCCATGCGAATCACCTTTCTTGGAACAGGCACATCGGTTGGGGTTCCGACGATCGGATGCTCGTGTGAGGTCTGCACATCGTCCGATCCGCGGGACAAGCGGACCCGCACCGGTCTCTTGATCGAGCACGCCGAGCGGCGAGTCCAGATCGACATCTCCGCCGATTTTCGCCAGCAGATGCTGCGTGAGCGGATCGACCGGCTCGATGCGGTGATGATCACCCACGCCCACGCCGATCACATCCTCGGACTCGATGACCTCCGCCCCTTCACCTTCCGGCAGGGCGAGATTCCGGTCTATGCCAGCGCTGACACCTGGCGAAGGGTCGAGCGCGTCTTCTACTACATCTTTTCGCCGCCGCCAAACTACGTCGGCGGCGGGCTGCCGCGCATCCGCCAGATGATCATTGATAAGATGATCACCAATGGCTCCTTCGAGGTGATCGGACTGCGAGTCACGCCAGTGCCGGTCATCCACGGCAATATGGAGGTGACGGCCTTCCGGATCTCTGATGGCCGGGTCGAGATGGCCTTCATCACCGACTGCAATCTGATTCCCGACTCATCGCTCGCCATGCTCGAGGGGCTCGATCTGCTGATCATCGATGCGCTGCGATACAAGCCGCATACGACCCACCTCCACCTCGACCAGACTCTCGCCTACATCGATCGATTGCGACCAGGGCGCGCCCTGCTCACCCACATGGGCCATAACTTCAAGCATGCAGTCACGAGTAGCCATCTTCCGTCCGGCGTGGAGATGGCCTGGGATGGATTGCAGGTGGTTATATAACTGAGATGAAGATCATTCGAGGCAGTATCGCCAGTGGTTTGGAGCGTCCGGCGGTGACCACGCTTGGTGTGTTCGACGGGCTCCACCTCGGACATCAGCGGATCGTGCGGACGGTGGTCGAGCGGGCGGCGGCGCTCGGCGCGACGCCGACGGTCGTCACCTTCGATCCACATCCGCGTTCGATTCTGCGGCCGGAGACCGCGCCGCCGCTTCTCCAGACCTTTGCCCAGAAGATGGAGGGATTGCGGCTTCTCGGCGTCGGGCAGGTCCTGGTCCTCGACTTCACCCCGGAGCTGGCGGTCATCTCGGCCGAGGATTTCATCGCCCGGTTCCTCGTCGAGGCGCTCGACTCCCGCGAAGTCTACCTTGGAGAGGGCTTTGCCTTTGGCCACCAACGACGGGGTACCATTGAGCTGCTCCGCGCGGCGAGCCAGCGCCACGGATTTCTGGCGGGTGAGGTCCCCGAAATCCAGCTCCGTGGCTACCGGATCAGTTCGACCCTCATTCGCCAGCTTCTTCAGGATGGGCGGGTCAACCTGGCCCGCCGCATGCTTGGTCGGCCCTACGGGATCGAGGGACTCGTCGTGCGCGGAGAGGGGCTCGGCTCGCGCCTCCTCTACCCGACCGCCAACCTGGCTGTCGATAATCGCGTCATCCCCTCTGAGGGGGTCTATGTCACCCTCAGCCTCGTCGCCGGGGTCTGGCATCGCAGCGTCACCAATGTCGGCAAACGACCGACGGTCAGCAATGATGGAATTTCAAAGATCGAGGCGCACCTGCTCGACTTCGACCGTGATATCTACGACCAGAATGTTCGCCTGCGCTTCCTCCACCGCCTGCGGGGAGAGCGCAAGTTCAGCGGGCTGGAGGAGCTGAAGGCCCAGATCAGCCGGGATCGGGATCGGGCCATCAGCTATTTTGAGAGGGAACCGATTCGCCGCAACCTTGGCTTCGTCTAGGTCGTAGTATGTTCAATCGCGCCCCCGGGGCGCCTGAGGGGTCAGAGTTACGGGTAGCTCGGGAGGAGCTGGAGGAGATCAATGTCGACTAGCGGGCAGATCAGAACTGGTATCGTCACACCGGTCACCCCCCTGGTGGCTGAACGGGAGGGGACCCTGGTTGAACCTCCCAACGCGACGGATGTTAGCCGTTACAATCCCCACGAGCGACTGGTTGGCCATGGCTGGCGTGGTTGGTGGCGGGCCTGGCAGATCATCTCAACCTTCGCCTTCTACTATGTCTTCGTCATTGTCTATCATCGCGGCTGGTTTACCGGTCGCAAGGACGAGTCCGAAGAGCGCCATCTGCGCTGGCAGGCGGAGTGGTTCGTCCGGCAGTTGCTCAAGCTTGGACCAACCTTCATCAAGATCGGTCAGGCCCTGGCGACCCGCGCCGATCTGTTGCCCCTCGCCTACATCAAAGAGCTGACCGGCCTGCAGGACAATGTCCCGGCCTTTCCCAACCCGGTCGCTTTCGCGA
>JBEAVZ010000127.1:0-3168 GCA_041160645.1 Acidobacteriota bacterium | reverse complement strand
GCTCCAGACCTTGAAACTCGTTACCCTCCCGATGTCACCTTTCGTCAGGGGCGCTGGACGGGACGTGACAAACTGGGTCGCCACTAGCCGACACCTATTCATTGCCTGATTACTGAGAACTTGATTCGAGAGGAATATCTGAATGACTGAACAGAAGACGCCGGAACCGGTAATTATTCTCAATCCAGCTGACAATGTGGCCGTCGCTCGTGTGCCGATCGCCGAGGGGACCGAGATCACCGCCGGAGGCCATCGGGTGACCGTTCGCCAGACGATCACGCCAGGGCAGAAGATCGCGCTCGAGCCGATCCCGACTGGTTATCGGGTCCGCAAGTATGGCGAAATTATCGGCGAGGCGACCAGCGATATCGGGCCAGGCGAGTGGGTCCATACCCAGAATGTCGTTCCGGACTTCAGTGGCAAGGAGTACGAGTTTGCCACCCAGACACCGGTCACCAACTATATGACACCGGAAGAGGCCGGCACCTTTGATGGCTACCTGCGCGAGAATGGTGACGTCGGCACCCGCAACTACATTGCGGTCATCGCCACCTCGAACTGTTCGAGCCACGTCACGGTCGAGATCGCGGAGCGGCTCCGCCACGTGACGATGGAGACGCATGGAGTGGACGGAGTGGTTGCCATCCCGCATCAGGAAGGCTGCGGCCATACCCAGGGTGAAGATACCTGGCAGCTCGAGCGGACAATTGCCGGGATGATCTACCATCCGAATGTCGGGGCCGTGCTCATGGTCAGTCTTGGGTGTGAGGTCAATCAGCTTTCGCAATACATCGGCACGACGCAGCTTGGCCAGCAGCATTTCCGGAAGGGAAAGCTGATCGTGGGCCTCGAGATGCAGTCGAGCGGCGGAACACGTCAGACGGTCGATCGTGGAGTCGCCCAGGTCGAGGAGCTGATTACCCACTGCCAAAAGATGAAGCGGACTCCGCAGCCGATGAGCAAGATCATCCTTGGCACCAACTGTGGCGGGTCAGACGCCTTCTCGGGAATCTCCGCCAATCCATCGCTTGGCTACACGAGTGATCTGCTGGTCCGCGCCGGCGGCACATCGGTGCTGGCCGAGATCCCGGAGTGTATGGGGGCTGAACATCTCCTGACGCGTCGCGCCGTTGATGAGGAGACCGGCCGCAAGGTGATCGCCGTCAAGGAATGGTATGAGAACTATCTCAACCGCTTCGGTGGCAATTGGAATGACAATCCTTCGCCGGGCAACAAGGCTGGCGGCATCTCCAATGTCTGTGAGAAGTCGCTGGGCGCCGTTGCCAAAGGCGGCACGACTGCCCTGACCGGCGTCTTCGCCTATGCCGAACGGATCAATCGGGCCGGTTTTGTGTTGATGAACACACCGGGCTACGATCCGGTCTCGCTGACCGGCCTTGCGGCGGGGGGGGCGAACATGATCTGCTTCACCACGGGCCGTGGATCGGCCATCGGCAATCCGGTCGTCCCGGTGATCAAGATCTCTTCCAACTCACGCATCGCCCGGATGATGGAGGACAACATCGACATCAATGCCGGTCGGGTTGTTGATGGCCAGGCGACCATCCAGGATGTGGGGACGGAGATCTATGAACTGATTCGCCGTGTCGCCTCCGGGCAGCGCACGAAGAGTGAGATCCTTGGCCACCAGGAGTTCGTTCCCTGGCGGATTGGCCCAGTCCTCTAAGAGGCGGGAAGTGGAGAGCGGAAAGCGGAGAGTCTGACGCAAGATGTTCGAACTGCGACGTGTAAAGTCTCTTGTAATGCGGCGCGATCGCCCGAAGTGTGGCTCATCGCTCGCCGCTCTCCGCCTCCTGCTCTCCATATCTTTGCTGCTGCTCCTGCTGCCGGTGTTGAGGCCACAGGCGCAGACGCCGCCAATCTCCGCAGCTGATCAGCGTTATACACTTCTTGGAAAAATAGGTCAGTCCTACCTGGTTCGCATGGATCTGGAACAGGATGGAGAAACGCTGCGCGGCGGCTACATTTATGAGCGCGCCGGCGTCGTTCGACCGGGAAGCAACCGCATCAACCTCTCCGGGCAGATCGATTCGGAGGGGCAGATCACCATGGTCGAGATGACCGCTGCTGATGGCTCGACACCACAGCCTACCGGAGAGTTTGTGGGTAAGTTGGGCAAGGTCCTGATCGATGGGGAGCCCCAGCTCTACTTCTCAGGCACCTGGACCCGGGAGCGTGATGGGCGAAAACTGCCATTCAATCTTCAGGAGTTGGGTGAATTTCGCCACGTTTTTGGCACGAGCCGACTGACGGTCCGCGAGCGGCGCGAGGAGAACCGGTCACTCAACTATACGATCCGTCTCAACCTGCCGAACCTTGGTGAAGCTGCGTCAGGTTTCAACCGTCATCTCGCCGCCATTGTCGATCCACTGGTCACTGAGTTCAAAAAAGATGTTGCTGAGTTGCGTCGTGATGATCAGGGGAGGGGTGTCGAGCTTCCGCCAAGCTCACTTGAGATCGACTACCTGATGGTGCAGGCCACGCCGCAGCTGCTCAGCCTGCAGCTCACCATCTACAGTTACACCGGAGGCGCCCATCCCAATGGCCAGACCCGTAGTCTCAACTGGGACCCGCGTCGGGAAAGGTCGCTCGTCCTCGCCGACATCTTCTCACCTGGCGCCCCCGCTGGCCGGATCATTGCCGACTACTGCCGTCGTGAACTGGCGCGCCTGGATCTTGGCGATCCGCAGTGGGTTGCGCGCGGCACCGCCTTCAATGATCAGAACTACCAGCGGTGGAATCCGACCCGGGCCGGTCTGCGCTTAACCTTCGATCCTTACCAGGTGGCCGCCTATGTTCAGGGATCTTTTGAGGTTGTCGTCCCCTGGTCGCTTCTCCGTCCTCATCTGCGTCCGGGGCTTCTCTTTATCTCAGACAATACACCTCAGTCGAATCGCCTATCTGGCAGTGGAGACGCCTTCTCCGTTCAACTTATTCATCAGCGGTAATAACGAGGTTCGAAACCAAAACCGCAATGGGCATCTTCGCTATCTGATGGGTGAGGTCCGGATAGATGGATGGTCGTATTTTTCCCGCTCGTTCTCTTGCTCAAGACTCCACTCGCCATCCTGGTGCTCTTTCTGCTCTTCCTCTTCACTCTGTTCAAAAATCGTCGAAGCGCTCAACCCGATGGTCGTCTGACCCTGC
>JBEAVZ010000121.1:0-34470 GCA_041160645.1 Acidobacteriota bacterium | reverse complement strand
GATCCCGTAGTTGCCAATCAGCGGATAGGTCATCGTCACAATCTGGCCAGCATAGGAGGGATCGGTCAGAATCTCCTGATATCCCATCAGCGAAGTATTGAAGACTATCTCACCAAACCGTTCACCTTCCGCGCCCCAAGCCTGGCCGCGAAATATTCGCCCGTCCTCCAATGCCAAAATCCCGGTTCTACTCATGCCTCTCCTTTGCCCACTAAATTTTATCCGTCGCCTTCGTAGCGACCCGGCCCGGAGCCGATTACAACCCAAGGGGTTTCTGCAGGCAAGATCCGTCCCGCCTCACCCCACCAACAGGCGCGCTCAGCGGCGCTCGCGGAGGAAGTTCTCCGCGTTGGTCAGCCAGCGCTTCTCATGTCGATATTTGTAGCTCGGTGACGTGCGCACCGCATCGATGCATTGGCGCATCTCATTGACGGCCTCATCCCGACGTCCAAGCCGATCGAGAACCATCCCCCGCCAGTACCGCCCCTCGGCATCCGAAGGACGCTGCTGCAGAAACCGGTCGAGCATCGCCAGCGCATCACTGTTCTGTCCGGCAGCATAGTATACCTGCCCCACCTCACGCCATACCTCATGCTGGGCATGGGTGGGATCCTGGGCAATTACCTGTTCGAAGTGGGTGAGGGCCTCGCTCGGTCGATTCTCTTCGCGCGCCAGTCGGCCCAGCTCATAATGGGCGTCGATCTCCCGCGGATCGATCGCCACGGCCCGCTCAAACGAGGCCTTTGCGGCGACCAGATCCCCCTGCTGAAGGCAGAGCAGCCCGAGGTTGTAATGGGCGGAGGCGTCGGCCGGGTTGAGCGTCGCCACCTCGAGATGGCGGCGGAATGATTCCCGCGAACGGCGGTGGCGCAGCAGATCATCGATTCGATCCCGCAACAGGAAGAGGAGGAGCACGATCAATAACGGCGAGGCGCAGACCATCGAAGCGGCCTGGATAACGACGGGCAGGGCGACCAGAGATCCGAGTGAGAGCAGCGTGAGCAGGATGGCCGGAAGCCGGCGCAGATTGAAGAGCACTCCGCATACTGGCGCCATGAGCACCATGAAGACCGGCAGCGGCAGTGCCAGAAGCAGCTGAGGGAGCATCCGAACCACCCGGGGATCGCTGACCATCCCGAGCAGGATGAGAAGCGGCAGCACCTGAACGGCGAGGGTGATGGTCGTCGCCGCCAGCACGCCGGAGAGTGTGCCGGCGAAGTCCTGCCGGAGAACCGAACCGAACCCACCACGGCGACGGGCGCTCAGCTGCCTCTCGAAAAGGCTCGCCAGCGCCATCAGCGCCGGGGTATAGACGACCGCGATGAAGAGCACGACCATGGCGGCCGGTCGCACTGCCCGCAGCATCTGGCGAAAGAGCGCCGAACCGACCGACCACGACCGGCCGCCGGCCCCCTGATAAAACCCGCCTTCGAGCGCTGACCATTCGATCCAGCGCAACTGCTCGATGACCACGCCGACCAACCCCAGCCAGACCAGCGCGGCGGCCCAGGATAGAAGAAGCAGCCGGCCCACCGGAGCCTGGTCCCTCAACCTTCTCAATCTGGCGTCGATCAACTCCATTCAGTCCCTGTGGCCGGATTCATGCCGCTGCTCTGCAGAGCGGGTGAAACGGCGTTCTATTGAATTTGAGTACTCCGCAGACAGTCAAAAGCGCGGAGGCATCACGCCTTCCGCGCCAGCAACGACAACAAATCTGGCCTGGCCGACTGCTCACTGCAGCTTTCCAACCCGCTCAAAGGGGAGGAAGGGATAGTAGCGGAAGATCGCCTTTCCGTAGATGTACTTCTCTGGCACCAGCCCCCAACTGCGACTGTCGCTGCTGTTGTTGCGGTTGTCGCCCATCACGAAATAGTGGTGGGCATTGATGTCGACCGGCCCCGGGGTCGAATCGCGCGAGAGGTAGTCCTCATCGAGATAAGGCTCATCGACCAGTTCATTGTCAACATAGAGCTTTCCATCGACAATCTCGATCTGTTCACCCGGCAGGCCGACGACCCGTTTGATATAGGACTTCGACGGGTCATTGGGATAGAGGAGCACGACGATGTCGCCACGTTTGATGGGCGCCTGATCACCGAGCCACTCCCGAAGCGGATAGATGAACTTGTTGACGAAGATGCGATCCTGATCATGGAGTCGCGGCATCATGCTCTGCCCCTCGACCCTCACCGGCTGAATAACAAAGACGACAATGAGAACCGCGACGAGGCCGGCGAAGAGGATGTCGCGAAAGAGCGAGCGCATCTCGAACCAGATGCCACCCTGACGATGATCATATCCCCGCAAAGTCGAGAGATCCTCGATCGTCTTGATGTCATTGTCATCATCCGGCGCAACCCCGAAAAACTTCTCTTTTCTCATCTGACCACGCTCCCTGCTCGGCACGACTTCCTTGGCTGAGCCACTCTGGCAATATTCCGGTTGACACGATCAGGCCCGGAGGAGTGGCGCCAGCCATCCTCTGAAGAAGATATTATGCCACCCATTCCTTGTCAATTAGTGGCCTGAGCGGGTCGGGGCCTGCTGGGGTATTGGCCTGATCGGGAGAGAGACGAATCACTCACGCAGTGGAAGCCAGGCAGCCATCTCCTCCACGCTGCGGCCCGGCCGGGATGAGCGGCCGGGTGTCAGTGGGTAATGGTCCCCTGGAGGGTGGTGTCGATCTGGGTCTGCAAGCCCTGGCCAAAGAGGAAGGACTCCATGTTGTTGATCAGAAACTGCTGGTGCTCGGGATTGATCGTGCTCAAACCATAATGATTGATCAGCTGATTCTGGGTCGCGACCCAGGCCTTCCAGCAGGCCTGGCAGATCTGCTCGTGGATTCGGCGGCCAAGAGCTCCTCCAAACGGGGCCTTATCGAGACCGGGCAACTTGTGCCCACAACGCACACACTTGATTACATCAGCCATTACCTAACTCCTCGAATCACTCTGTCTTCGGATGGTCAGACGGGGCGGCGGAGAAACTCCGTGCCGCGTGACCATTTGCCCGTAATTTTAGGCGTCATTTGGTGCATCATTGGCGCCGGGACGCCTATTTGCACGATGACAATTATTAATACTATATCTCTTTTAAAACATACGGAGCGAAGGCCACTGAGTCAAATGGAAGCCCCGGCTCACCCTATTTTTCTCGCCCACCGATGGCGAGTCACCCGGCGTATGGTATAACATTGAGTTTACTAACTTATTACTCACCCGCAACGGGTTAAAGGAAATCAGCAAAAAGCGAATCAATCTATGAATCTTTCCACTTCGAGCCGCGAAGAACTGCGGAACATCGCGATCATCGCCCACGTCGACCACGGCAAGACCACACTGGTCGACGCCATGCTCAAGCAGTCCGGACTCTTCCGGTCGAATGAGCGGATCGTCGAACGCGTTATGGACTCCATGGATCTCGAGCGTGAGCGCGGGATCACCATCATGGCCAAGAACACGTCCGTCCGTTATGGCGGAACAAAGATCAATATTCTCGACACCCCTGGCCACTCCGATTTTGGCGGGGAGGTCGAACGGGTCCTCAAGCTGGCCGACGGTGTGGTGCTGCTGGTCGACGCCTCGGAAGGCCCACTCCCGCAGACTCGGTACGTTCTCTCCAAGGCGCTGGAACAGAAACTGCCGGTGATCGTGGTCATCAACAAGATCGATCGCCAGGACGCGCGGCCGGAAGAGGTGATCAACGAGGTCTATGATCTCTTCATCGATCTCGACGCGAGTGATGAACAGATCGACTTTCCAATCCTCTATGCCATCTCGCGGGATGGTATCGCCAAGCACGAATTGTCGGAAGAGAGCAGCGATCTGCGCCCCCTCTTCGACCAGATCCTGAAGACGATTCCCCCGCCGGTGGCCAATCCTGACGACCCGCTGCAGGTGCTGGTCGCCAACCTCGACTACAGCGAATATGTCGGACGGTTGGCGATCGGGCGAATCTTCAACGGAAATGTGGCCGTCGGCGATCAGGTCAGCGTCTGTCAAATCGACGGGAAGCTGACCAAGACGAAGATTACCCAGCTCTACACCTTCGAAGGTTTGAAGCAGGTGCCGATCGAGGCTGGATCGCCGGGAGACATCATTGCCCTGGCCGGGATCGAGGGAATCAACATCGGCGACACGATCACCTCGGTGACCGATCCGCGTCCGCTGCCCCGCATCAAGGTCGATGAACCGACCATCTCGATGATCTTTGGGGTGAACACCTCGCCATTCGCCGGGAAGGACGGGCAGCACGTCACTTCACGCAAGCTCCGCGAGCGACTCGACCGTGAACTGCTCTCGAACGTGGCGATCCGGGTCGAGGAGACCGAGTCCCCCGACAGCTTCCGCGTCTCGGGACGCGGGGAGCTGCAGCTGGCAATCCTGATCGAACAGATGCGCCGCGAGGGTTACGAGCTCCAGGTCTCGCGCCCCCAGGTGGTCACCCAGCGCCTCGATGGTCAGCTCCACGAGCCGATCGAACTGGCGGTGATCGACGTGCCCGACCAGTTCATTGGCGTGGTCACCGAGGCCATGGGTCGACGCAAGGGGACCATGGCGAAGATGATCAACCACGGCCACGGGCGGGTGCGGATGGAGTTTGAGATTCCGTCGCGGGGGCTGATCGGCTTCCGGAACGAGTTCCTGACCGAGACGAAAGGGACAGGCCTCCTCAACACGCTCTTCCTGCGCTGGGGGCCCTGGCAGGGCGATCTGGCTGGTCGTGGAACCGGCAGCCTTGTCGCTGACCGTCACGGCGAGACGACGGCCTATGCCATCTATAATCTGCAGGAGCGCGGTGAACTCTTCGTCAAACCCGCTGTCCAGGTCTATGAGGGGATGATCGTTGGCGAGAACTCACGTGATGTCGATCTCGATGTCAACATCATTCGTGAAAAGAAGCTGACCAATATGCGTGCGTCATCGGCCGATGACGCCCTGCGCCTCGTGCCGGTTCGTGAACTGACCCTCGAACAGGCGATCGAGTATATTGCCGAGGATGAGCTGGTCGAGATTACTCCAAAGACGATCCGCATGCGGAAGAAGGTTCTGGCGGCGAACCTGCGGCCAAAATCGAAGAAGGATTGAGTTTGGCGCAGATCGACCGTAAAACAAGAGAGCGGGGCCTTGAAAGCCTCGCTCTCTTTTTTGTCAGCAGTGCGGGTGGCAACTGGCGCGCCGGCTACTCGACGCGGTAGTTGGGCGCTTCCTTGGTGATGATCACATCGTGGACGTGCGACTCTTTGAGGCTCGCCGCGGTGATCCGGATAAACCCCGCCCGTTGCTGCAGGTCGGGGATGGTCGCGCAACCGGTGTAGCCCATGCCGGCGCGGAGTCCGCCGACGAGCTGGCCGATGAGGGCCGCCAGTGAGCCCTTGTAGGTGACCCGCCCCTCGATGCCTTCCGGCACGAGCTTCGACTCCTGCTCCTGGCCTTCCTGGCCATACCGATCCTTGCTGCCCTCCTTCATGGCCGAGAGGGAGCCCATTCCCCGGTATGACTTGAAGCTGCGACCCTGGTAGAGAATGATCTCCCCCGGTGACTCATCAGTCCCGGCGAGGAGTGACCCGATCATGACAACATCGGCCCCGGCGGCGATCGCCTTGGTGATGTCCCCGGAGAACTTGATGCCCCCATCGGCGATGATCGGTACGCCGGTGTTCTGGGCGGCCCGCACGCAATCGCTGATCGCGGTGATCTGCGGCACGCCGGCCCCGCTGACGACGCGGGTGGTGCAGATTGAACCGGGTCCGATGCCCACCTTGACCGCATCGACTCCCGCCTCGATCAGGGCCCGGGTTCCCTCAGCCGTCGCGACGTTGCCAGCGATCAGGTCGACCTCCGGGAACCGCTGCTTGACGGTCCGCACGGCTTCGATGACCCGTGAGCTGTGGCCATGCGCCGTATCGACCACCAGCACATCGACCCGGGCACGCACCAGCTCTGCCGCACGTTCGAGGTAATCGCCCGTGGCGCCAATCGCCGCCGCCACGCGCAGCCGCCCAAACTCGTCCTTGGCGGCAAAGGGATACTTGATCGCCTTCTGGATATCCTTGACGGTGATCAGCCCCTTGAGGTGGTAGTTGTCATCAACGACCAGCAGTTTCTCGACGCGGTGTTTCTGGAGAATCCCCTCGGCTTCACGGAGCGTCGTCCCCACTGGCACCGTGATCAGATTCTCCTTGGTCATGACCTCCTCGATCGGCAGATCGAGACGCGTCTCGAAGCGGAGGTCACGGTTGGTCAGAATACCGACCAGTCTCCCCCCCTCCTGAACGATTGGAACGCCGGAGATCTTGTACCGCCGCATCAAGTCGAGCGCCTGGCGAATCTGCTTGTCCGGGGTGATCGTCACCGGATCGACGATCATGCCCGACTCGGAACGCTTCACCTTGTCGACCTCGTCGAACTGGGCCTGGATCGGCATATTCTTGTGAATGACCCCCAGCCCTCCCTGTTGGGCGATCGCAATCGCCATCGGCGACTCGGTTACCGTATCCATGGCGGAACTGATCACCGGAATGTTGAGGCGGATCCGGCGGGTCAGCCGGGTCGTCGTGTCGGTCTCCGTCGGCAGGACATCGGAGTAGGCCGGCACCAGCAGAACGTCATCAAAAGTCAGTGCTTCAGGTAGATTGTCAGTCAACATATTCGATATCTGAGCGTCAACGGGATAAAGACAGGATGTCGCGGCATTAGTCGACGTAATTGAGATAGTTCTCTCTGGTCAGAATAAGACCGCTGACCACCACACTCTTGGGAGTCTTGAGCACCTTTGCCGGATTGAGGGGACGACCATTGATCGTGACGCGGAGGGTCGGGAGATTGCCGAGACTGACGACCAATTTTTCACGGGCGGCAAACTCGATCGACTGGCCAGGTTGTTGAATCGATTCCTCGGCCGGCTCGGAATCCCGAATGATCTTCATCCAGCAGGGCGCCGTCCCCGTCTCGATCCGGAGCTGCAGACCCTCGATCTGCGGCTCCTCAACCACTGGGGTCGGAGTCGGGGTCGGCGCGGCGGAGGAAGCGACCGGCGTCGATTCGGGAGCCGCCGGCTCCGTCTGCGCGAGATCTTCGGGCGGGGTCTTGGCGGCATAGAAGTAGCTGTAGGCGAGCCAGGCGCCGACGGAGAGCAGCACCAGCACGACCAGGCTGATCAGGAGCCCATTACCGGTTGTCGGTGGCGCATCCCAGTTCTCAACCCCCATCTCAAACTTGGGCGCCGGTTCGACTCCCTGGAGAACGAGCTGATCCTCATAAAGCTGGAGAGCGGTCGACTCATCCATCCCGATATGATTGGCAAACTTACGGACAAAGGCCCGATTGAAGACTCCCCCAGGCAGGCTGCTGTAATCATCCTCCTCGATCGCCTGGAGAAACCGTGCTCCGATGAGCGTGCCCGCGGCGATCTGTTGAATGGTGATGCCCTTTTCCTCACGCCTCTTTTTGAGCTCCTGCCCCAATGATGCCATCTTCTATCAACCCCTGCGAAAGAATAGCCACGTCTTTGATTTGGAAGACAAAAATTGTCTGCTTTTTTGACTAATTTCTTATATTAGGGGCTCTGCATACAGCTGTCAAAGGGGGAGCGAAGCGGCGACGCGATTTGGGTTCGGCGGTCGCGGCGGGGGGACGCGCGTCGCCCGGGCCCCCCGCCAAATCGGCCCGGACCAGTCACCTCTCGATGATCGAGACCACCCGCGCCGGACTTGTCGGGCAGATCCGGCATCCCCCGCCAGGCCGGCATATCCAGGGTGTCGATTTGCTGAAAATGCCGATTTTACTTGATTCAAGCGGCGGGATGAGTAGTATCTAAACTTGCATTGTCCGCCAACTGCGGTGTGTGAGCCGGCAATGCGCAGTTCTGTCCTGACCACAATCCATCGCGGCGGTGATGCGACCGCCGGGAGTCGGGACAAGGCATCGGTGCTATGGCAATGGTCGATCGACCAGTTCGACCGAGATAAGAACCAACAACAAAGCTTTTCATCCGCATGATTATCATTCCAGCCATCGATCTGCGCGGTGGGCGCTGCGTTCGACTAACGCAGGGTCAGGTGACCGCCGAGACAGTCTATTCAGAGAATCCTTCAAGTGTGGCAAGGCGCTGGGTCGAAGCGGGCGCGGAGATGTTGCACATCGTCAACCTGGACGGCGCTCTGAACCAGAACGACAGCAAGAACCTGAAGGCGCTCGAACAAATCCTCTACGAGGTGAGTGTGCCGGTTCAGTTTGGCGGCGGGGTACGAACCAAGGACGACGTGCGCCGGCTGGACGATCTGGGCGTGACCAGGATCGTGATTGGCACCACGGCCATCGAAAATCCGGTCCTGCTCGAACATATCGTTGGAGAGTACGGCTCGACCGTCATCGTCGGCATCGACGCCCGGGATGGCAAAGTGGCCCTGCGCGGCTGGGAAAAATTCTCACAACTCGAGGCGATCGACTTTGCGCAGAAAGTCGCCGAGATGGGCATCGACCGGGTCGTCTACACCGATATCGCCCGCGACGGGATGCTGGTCGGCATCAACATCGAGACAACCCGGGAGATTGCCGAGTCGAGCGGACTCAAGGTGACCGCTTCCGGGGGCGTGGCGTCGCTCGACGACATCACCGCCGTCAGCAGACTGCAACCGTATGGGGTCGACAGCCTGATCATCGGCAAGGCGCTCTATGAAGGGGTCTTCACCCTCGAGCAGGCGCTCGAGTCTGCCGCTTCGGCCCCGGAGGGTGAATAGGAGACCCGCACTCCCACCCCTTTCGTCCCCTCAGACGTTCAACCAGATACGTTCAAAAGTGCTGTCGCACCGACCCCCGCGAAGCAAGCCATACTTCGCGGGCGGTTGTTCCCCTGTCTTCGCCGGACCATCCTTACTTGAACTTGATAGCTGGTTCGTGTTATTCCATCTCCTTTTTGGGAGTATCTAATATTTAAGGTGGCTGTCTGGCCAACCGATGGTTGATCGGCTGGCGGGGCGGTTGGGAATGGGAAACAATATGTCTAAATCACTGGTCATCGTCGAGTCGCCATCGAAGGCAAAGACCATCAACAAATATCTTGGGAAAGACTACAAGGTTCTGGCCTCGGTCGGGCACATCAAAGATTTGCCAAAGAAGGGGTTAGGGGTCGATCTCGAGAACGATTTCGAACCGACCTATGAGGTGATGCCAGGCAAGGAGAAGGTCGTCAAGGAGATCAGAGAGGCGGCGAAGGACGCGACGGCCATCTATATCGCGACCGATCCGGACCGTGAGGGTGAGGCGATTGGGCGGCATATCGCCGACGTCGTCGGGGGTGGACGCGGAAAATCGAAGAAGTCGATCTACCGGGTGATGTTCAACGAAATCACCAAAGCGGCGATCCAGGAGGCTTTCAAGCATCCGGGGAGCATCAATGAGTCGCTGGTCGATGCGCAGCAGGCGCGGCGGGTGCTTGACCGGCTGGTCGGCTACAAGGTCAGCCCGCTGCTCTGGGACAAGGTGCGGCGCGGACTCTCGGCTGGACGGGTGCAGACGGTGGCCGTGCGGCTGGTGGTAGAACGTGAGCGGGAGATCCAGGCCTTCGTCAAGACCGAGTACTGGTCGGTGATCGCCAATCTGGCGGCGCAGCTCCCACCGGCATTCGACGCCCGTCTCTACAAAGTTGGCGAGAAGACGGTCAAGAGTTCCGGCTTCGACGAAGGGGTCCGGAAGAACGAATTTCACATCGGGAATGAAGCGACGGCGCAGAAGATACTCAAGGATCTGCAGGGCTCGAGTTACATCGTCCGCGAGGTGACCACCAAAGAGAAGAAGCGCAATCCGGTGCCGCCCTTCATCACCTCGAAGTTGCAGCAGGAGGCCTCGCGCAAGCTCCGCTTCTCGGCCAAGAAGACGATGCAGATTGCGCAGCGACTCTATGAGGGCATCGAGCTGGGCCAGGAGGGCGCGGTCGGACTGATCACCTATATGCGTACCGATTCGACCCGGGTCGCCGACAGTGCGCTGGGGGAGGTTCGCGAGTTCATTACCCGGCAGTATGGTGCGCCATACCTGCCGGAGAAGGCGATCCACTATCGTTCGAAGAAGGACGCCCAGGATGCCCACGAAGCCATCCGTCCAACCGGTGCCGACCGGACGCCGGAATCGGTGGGCGCCTACCTGGGCAAGGACGAACTGGCGCTCTACCGGCTGATCTGGCAGCGCTTTGTCGCCTCACAGATGATGCCGGCCATCTTTGATCAGACGACGATCGACATTGCCGCGGGTGAGAACTACCTCTTCCGGGCAACCGGTTCGGTGATCAAGTTTGATGGCTTCCTCGCCGTCTACGAAGAAGGCAAGGACGAGAAGGATGAAGACGACGATGAGCGGGCCGCCAAACTGCCCAAGGTCACCAAAGGTGAGCAGCTGAAGCTCAATTCGCTCACCCCGAATCAGCACTTCACCGATCCACCGCCGCGCTACACTGAAGCGACTCTGGTCAAGGCCCTCGAAGAAAAAGGGATCGGCCGCCCCTCGACCTATGCCTCGATCATGACCGTGATTCAGGATCGTGAGTATGTCGAGAAGCTCGAGAATCGCTTTCATCCGACCGAGCTGGGAATCATCGTCAACGATCTGCTGGTGCAGAGCTTTGCCGACCTCTTCAACGTCGAGTACACGGCGCGTATGGAGGAGGAACTCGACGAGGTCGAAGAGGGGAAGATGAAGTGGACGGCGGCGCTGCGGGGCTTCTATGACAAGTTCACCGTCGATCTGCAGGCGGCGCAGGAGCAGATGCGCGACGTCAAGCGGCAGGAGATCGTCACCGACGAGGTCTGCGAGAAGTGCGGGTCGAAGATGGCGATCAAGTTCGGACGCTTCGGCCAGTTTCTCGCGTGCACCAACTATCCGGAGTGCAAATCGACGCGCGATCTTGCCAAGCCGAAAGCGGCGATCACCAATGGAGAGATCGATCCAGAGGCGGCGGCGGAGAACCCCTACGCCAACGAGACCTGCGAGAAGTGTGGACGCGGGATGAGCCTCAAGCGGGGGCGCTTTGGCCAGTTCCTCGCGTGCACCGGGTATCCGGACTGCAAGAACACCCGGAAGATCACCAAGACCGGGGCCGTGGCCGCCCCGGTGCCCCTCAATGAGGACTGTCCGGAGTGCGGCCAGCAGCTGGCCATCCGGCAGGGGCCGTATGGCGAGTTCACCGCCTGTTCGACCTATCCGGAGTGCAAATTCATCAAGCGCGAGACGACGGGGGTTCCCTGTCCGCGGGAGGGATGCGGCGGGGAGATTCTCGTCCGGAAGTCACGGCGTGGGAAGTACTTCTATGGCTGCTCCGAGTATCCGAAATGTGACACCGTCTACTGGGACAAGCCGGTCCAGGAGGCCTGCCCGCAGTGCCTGAAGCCATTCGTCCTCGAAAAGTACAATGCGAAGAAGGATGAGACGACCCGCTACTGCGCCGACGAGAGCTGTGGTTTCCGGAGTATCGACGGGGTGGTGAGCCTCGTTGCCGTCGCCGAGACGGAGAAGAAGAAGGTCCCGGTCAGGGCCATGGCCGCCAAGGCGCCGGCGAAGAAGGCCGCGCCAGCCAAGAAGGCGGCCCCGGCGAAGAAAGCTGCGCCGGCCAAAAAAGCCGCGCCGGCGAAGAAGAGCGGGGTAGGCAAGAAGTAGCGGGATTGAGTAGTGCGGAGAGGAGACCACTCTCCGCACTACTCGCTGCTTTTTCAAGCGGGCAGCCAAGGTCTGCGCCTGGCTGGTCAGGCTTGGCTTACCGTCTAGTTTGCAGTATTACGGGCAGTCTGAGGCTGGCCGCTGCAGATCGATCGGCAGCGGGGTCGAGGCGACGCCCTTGAAGACCAGTTCAAAGCTGGCCGGCCCCGGCGCAAGACAACCGGCGTCCAGGTCCCCCGGAGCCCCTTCTGGAAGTTTCAGATCGACCTTGTAGCCGGCAAAGTTCGGATCGAAACCTACATAGTCCGGTCGCAGTTCCCTTCCTCCAACCCGCAAGCGAACATTATCGGGACTGGCGGTCTGATCGAGGCCGACCACACAGATGGTGATGGCCGATTTGGGGCCGGTCACCTCGATATCTGTCCCAAAGTCGACCAGATTACGGAATGAGATGATAGTCGGGACGGTGGGCAGAGGCGCGACGATCGTGACGAGGATCGCCGGTGAAGCCGTCTCGGCGTCAATGAGCAGGCGAACTGGACGAGGTCCGGCGGCGATGCCGGGGGGGATGCCGGCTTCGACGTAGAGCATGTGCGCGGCGTGGGGTGGAAGCGGCTTCGCGTAGTGCGGACGAATCTGCCCGGCATAGCGGGGGACGACCAGCTGGCCATCGATCTCGACGCGGATCTCGTTGGTGTCGGCCCGGTCCGGATCGAATCCGGCGACGACCAGGGAGAGCCAGGCCTCGTTGCCGGCGGCCGGGATCGCGGTGAGGCCCGGATCATCGGCGCGACCGTGATATTCGATCACCGGCCGCGGGTCCGCGTCCGGAATCTCATCGCGCCGCGGCTTACGAAGGGTGGAGAAACAGTAGAGGGTGTCAGCGCCATAGATGCTGACGACGCGGGCGCCGAGCTGACGGGCGAGTTGACGAACTTCCGCCTCAGGAAAGGTCTCGCCGACCCAGGTATTCTTGCTCGCGGCGAGAAATTTCTCGTCAGTAACGCCATTGGTCTGGAAGCGGAGCAGTCCACCGGGCTTGAGCACACGCCAGGCATCGACGAGAGTCGATCTGATCGCCTCCTTCGAAGGGACGTGCTGGAAGACGAAGATCGAGTAGACGATGTCAAAATAGTCGTCCGGGAGCGGACCGACATCGGCTCCGGATGTTTCATAGAGGTGGACATTGGGAAGATCGGCGAGCCGCGTCCGCGCCCGGGCGATCATCTCTCCCGAGACATCGGTCGAGTGGATCTCGCCGAAGATGGCGGCGAGATGGCGGGTCATCCGCCCGATTCCGCACCCAATCTCGAGAAAGCGGAGGTTCCGGGGATCGGCATGCTGCGTCAGAAGCTCCAGCTCGGGCAGAATCCACTGGGCGACCCCTTCCGCGCCGGTGCGGTCAAACTCCTCTTCGGTCTGGTCGAGCCGGAGGGTATTGATATACCAGCAGGCGTTCTCGATGGCCCGCCGATTCCAGTCTTCCTTCATCTGTTCCAGTTGCGCAGTGATTTGACTCTCCATTCAATTTCCTGAATCCTGTCCATATGAAACGATACACCCGCCAGCTATTGCTTCTGCTGCTAATGCTCGGGATCGTCAGTGAACCGTTGGCGACGGTCAACGAAGAGAAGGCGATCCGCGGAGCGATTCAACGATACTTCACGCTGCTCAAGACCGGGCGCTATGCCCAGCTCTATGATTCCCTGCCCGTGTCATTCCAGCAACAAGCGAACCGCGAAGAGGTGGCCCGCAGCCTTGGCCGGCTTGGCGAATTCCTCAAGCTCGAACGGATCGAGATCGGAAAGATCGAGCAGCGTGGCGAGATCGCCGTCGCCACCACGACCATTCTCGGCGCACTCACTCGCCCGATCACGATCAACAACCGCGAAATCAGGCAGGGTCGGGTCAGTTCCCAGCAGTATCTGATCAGGGAGAACCGGGTCTGGAAGATCGCGTCGGCCAACGAACGAACGCTCCGGGCCTTTATGAAGGATCATCCCGAGGTCGAAAACCTCTTTCCACAGACCCTGACCCGCTTTGAGCTGCTCAGCGACGGGAAATGGATCAAAATGCCCGGAAGCCGCTAGACCAGCCCGTCGACCGTCTGCTGCCAGGCCAGCGTCTGGCGCAGAATCCGCAACCGTGACCGTTCGGAATCATCGACCAGCCGGTCGAGCTGGTCGATGATCGCTCCAAACAACGGATGGGCAAAGAGCCGGGCGTGAGTGGTGACCGTCGGGTAGTAGGCGAGCCGCAACGCGCCGCCGCCTTCACGGTGAAATTCGAGCAGCTCCTCCTGACCGAGGGTCTCGACCGGAGAGTTGACCGGCAGCACCTCGCGCGGCACGCCCTGCCGGTAGACCGCTCCATCACGCCAGCCCAGCAGAAGGATCGAGATGACCACCCCCTGCTCCTGCAAAAAATCGGGACTGAAGACGGCGTTCAACTCGACCGGCGTCGTCAGTCGTGGACTGTATCCGCCGAAATCCGGATTGATCAGCTGTGAATTGTAGATAATGCCGACCGCCGCGCCGATCCGGACAAAGCGGCCAAAGGCATAGTCGGCCGGCGATGGCACGAGACCAATCTCCAGCGAATCGAGGACCCGCGCGACATAGTCAAGATGCGAGGTGGACTGAACAACACGCGCGATCTGCATGGCTACCGTCGGCCTCCTTTCGGGCCGGCGATCTTGCCTGGCCCCCAGAGCGCCCGTCCGGGCTTCGCGGCGGTATGAACCCCGTCCCGGATCACCTGGCGACCATTGACGAAGACGTGGACCATCCCGACCGCATACTGGTGCGGTCGATCGAAGGTGGCGCGGTCGGCAACCTTGTCCGGATCGAAGAGGACCACGTCGGCAAAGTAGCCTGTCTTGAGGAGACCACGCCGGTCGAGTCCCAGATTGGTCGCCGGCAGGCTGGTCAGACGGCGAATCGCCTCGGGCAGTGTCAGCACCTTCTCTTCCCGCACATACTTGCCAAGCAGCCGGGCAAAGTTGCCGTAGGCCCGCGGATGGGTCGACGTCTTCAGAAATACCCCTTCCGTCGCCATTGACCCGGCGTCAGAGCCGAACGACACCCACGGATACCGCAGCTGCTGACGGACATTCTCCTCGGACATCATAAAGTAGACGGTTCCCACGCGGGAGCGATCCTCAAGAATGAGGTTCATGATCGTCTCGACCGGATCCTCGCCGCGCTCCCGGGCCACTTCGGCGAGCGTCCGGCCGATATACTTTCGCAACTCCTCGCGGCGGAAATCGACCAGCAGCACCCGCTCCGGCGAGCCCGCCCCCAGGTAGAGGTTCTCCCACTTGTCGGTCGGCGTGCGGATCTCGTGCGCAATGCGGCGGCGGGTCTCCGGATCGGCCAGCCGCTTGAAGAGCGCCGGGTACCCGCCATCGAGCACCCAGGGGGGCATGGCGGCCGTCAGTCCGGTCGATCCGGCGGTGTAGGTGTACATATCGGCGGTGATCTTCAGCCCATCGCGGCGGGCGCGCTCGATCCGCGCCAGCACCTCGTCCATCTTCCGGTAGTTGTCGCTTCCCACCGCCTTGAGATGGTAGATCTCCGCCGGAATCTTCGCTTCACGGGCAATGCGCAACAGCTCGTCAACCGCCTCGAGCAGCCGGTTCCCCTCGCTGCGGAGATGGGAGATGTACTTGCCCTTATACTCTGCCGCGACCTTGCAGAGTTCGATCAGCTCTTCGGTCGAGGCATAGAAGGCTGGGGCGTAGATCAGCGACGAGCCGATCCCGAGGGCCCCTTCCTCCATTTCTCGGCGAACGAGTTGACGCATCTGCTCCAGCTGGGCCGGCGTCGGGGGACGATCCTCGAGACCAATCACGTGTTCGCGAATGGTCGTCGCGCCAATAAACGAGGCCACGTTGCAGGAGACTCCGCTCTTTTCGAGGTGGCGCAGATACTCGGCAAGGGTCGTCCATTCGATCGGAAAACGAACGTCGCCCTGCGCCGCCAGCTGCCGCTGCTTCATCTCCTCGTTGAGGGGGCCCATCGAGGTGCCCTCGCCGAAGATCTCGGTGGTCACGCCCTGGAGGAGGTCGCCCATCGATCGCCCGTCGACGAGCAGGTCGTCGACCGCCCACGAGAGCATATTGATGAAGCCCGGCGCAACGGCCAGTCCGCGGGCGTCGATGACGGTCTTCACGCGCCGCCGATCGTAGCTTCCGACTCTCCCGACACCAACGATCCGGTCACCCCGGATCAGCAGGTCGGCGCGCCGGGCTGGCTTGCCGGAACCATCGTAGATCGTTCCGTTGCGGATCAGCACATCGGCCTCCGCCGTCCCCTGCGCCCATCCGGCGGCGGGCATAAACATCAGCAGGCCGACCATCAGGATCAGAAATATCTTGTGGGCAAAGACTGGCATATCTTTCCTGCGCCCCCTCTTCTGCTTCGACAATCGCGCCAATATCAACGGACGCGGCTCCATTCCGCCTCGAAACGGATCAAGCCATGGATATGGCGCTCGGTGATCACATTGAACTGATACATCTGAAAGTGGACATCGGCCGGCTCACGCCAGTCGGGTGCGCCATTCTCAGTGTAGACCTTGAGCGTAAGATAGTAGACATTGTACGAAAGACTGGCCGCTGGCAGACGCAGCTCGATCGTTCCGGCGCCCGGTTCGATCGGCAAGGCGGCGGGTGAGGTATCGGTGTTGTTGATCGTGCCGATGTAGACCCCATCATAACGGTGGATATCGACCGCGAAGACCGGCGCCGGATAGAAACCATCCGACTCGTAATGGAGGCGAATCGTCACCGGCTGGCCACTCCTGATCACCCAGGTTGCGCCTTCACGCTCTTCGATCATCTCCACCCCGGTAAAACGGATCTTCCCGTTCCCCCAGCGTGACCCGGTGAGGCGCAGTTCGCGCAGGATGCGTTCGTGCTCGGCTGAACCGCTCGTCACATTCTGGGCGGCTTCGCGCAGCCGCGCATCCTCGAGCTTGACGCAGAAGGCCTGGTAGGCGGTCACCACATCACGCGCCTGGCCAAGCATCATCGTCTTTCCCCCCTCGAGCCAGAGCGCCCGGTCACAGAAACGCTGGACCAAACCCGGATCGTGCGAGACGAAGAGAACCGTCTTGCCAGCCTGGCGGAAGAATTCCATCCGGTCGAGCGACTTGCGCTGAAAGTAGACGTCCCCAACCGAGAGGGCCTCATCGACAATCAGCACGTCGGGATCGACGTGGATCGCCGCGGCAAAGGCGAGCCGCATGAGCATGCCGGTCGAGTAGGTCCGAACCGGCTGATCGACAAAGGCCTCCAATTCAGCGAAGCGGACAATCACCTCCAGCTTTCGCCGCATCTCCGCCTCGCTCACCCCCAGAATCTGCCCGCTCAGAATGATATTCTCCCGACCAGTGTAGTCGGGATTGAAGCCACTGCCGAGTTCGAGCAGCGCAGTCACCCGTCCCTCGACCCGCACGCTCCCCGCGCTCGGTTGCAGAACGCCGGCGATGATCTGGAGCAGGGTCGACTTCCCCGCCCCATTGCGCCCGATCACCCCAAACGTCTCACCCGTCTGAACCTCGATCGAGACATCATCCAGTGCCACAAAATCGCGGTGAAAGCGGCGCCGCCCCGCCCAGAGAATCTCCTTGAGCCGACTCGAGGGAGTGTCATAAAGCCGATAGGTCTTGGTAATGTGGGAGGCAATAATCATGTGCGGAACCAGGGCGACCGGAGAATGTGGCAGGCCATCGATATTCTCCTATTCATACAACTCCCGGGGAAATCTTTCGATCTTCCTGGTCAGTTTGCGACCAACGGCGAAGATGTTGTCGCCGCGCAACTCACGCGGAACACCGGTGGAGTCGAGTCGGGCGAGCAGCTCCTCGGCCGGTTCATGCCAGATATTCTTCGTCTGCAGACTGATGACCTCGAAGCCCGCCGCCTCCATCGCGATTCGCACATCGGCCGGCGTATACTCGCGCGCGTGGCGATCACCCGGGCTCCGGCGGTTGTACTGCCCGTAGATGTAGGGACTGCTCCCACCAAGGACAGCCTCGATGCTGTGCGCCGAGGCGATATTCGGCGTCGTCAGAACCAGCAGCCCGCCCCAGCGCAGCACACGATGAACTTCGACCAGCATCTGGAGCGGGTCCTCGCGCAGGTGCTCGATCAGCTCACCGCAGACGACCACATCCAGTGTACCATCACCAAAGGGCAACGGGTCGTGCTCGACGTCGACATTGTGCATCTGGTACGCGAGTTCTTCTCCGGTCACCGCGTGGCGCAGGCGCATCAATTTCTGGCGCGGCGATCCATCCCACCAGTTGGTGACCAGCACTTCGCCATACCCGCCATAGCGATGGAGCAACGGCGGCAGCTGCAGGTAGCTGCTCAGCTCGAGAATCTTCTGCCCGGAGTGCTCGGGGCGCCCGGCAGGGATGAGGGCGAGGGTCTCCAGAAGACGCTTGCCATGCGTCTGCAGATAGCCAAGCGCCTCTGGGTTGTCAGCAAAGAAGCCGGCGACATAGTCGAGCGCCTCCGCGGGATCCACGGTGATCGTCGGCTCGGTCGGGAGGTCGAGACGATAGTCGGACTCGACCGGCACCGACGCGCCAGACTGCCGCGCCGCAATCAGCCGGCGCGCCACTTCGAGATAGCGCTCGGCCGAACGCTCGATCGCGCACTCCTCCCGAATCCATGCCCGGGCGCGTCGCGCCAGATGCTCCCTCAGGTGCGGACGATAGGCGAGCGCCTGCAGTTGATCGGCCAGCCGGACCTCTTCCCCCTCCCCGGGCGGAACCCGCAGACAGACATCCTCCGGCAGGTCGGCAAACTGCCCGAAATCGCTGACGATCATTGGCTTGCCCGCCCCCAGGCTCCGGATCAGCGTCCCGGAGGTCTCACCAGCGGTCGGATAACGCAGATTGACCAGCACATCGCTCGCCTTCAGATAACGAAAAAAGTCCTTGCCAGTCACATACCCGGTCAGCCGCACGTGGTGGCGCAGACCGAGCTGCTCGATCAGCGGCGCAACCTTCCAGTGCCAGTGGTCTTCACCAACGATCAGGTAACGGGCCTGCGGGACCAGCTTGAGCAGCCGCTTGAACGCCGCCAGCACCACCGGCAGGCGCTTCGGTTGCGTCACAAACCCCTGCGACGAGATGATGAACGCGTCCTCCGGCAAACCGAGCGAGCGTCGACACTCCAGCTGATCCCAGCCATCCAGTTCGAAGGCCGCCGGTGAGAGATGGTGCGGGATCACCTCCACCGGTATCCCCGCAGCCGGCTCCTCCAACTGCGCGGCCGCGTAGTCACTATGCACGACCACCCCCAGACTGCGATTGACCAGACGGTGGTTGAGCGGCATCAGAAACTGCTGGTACTCACTCGAAATCGCCCGGGAGCGGGTCTCGGCCATCCGTGCCCCAAGCCGCCCATAGGCGTAGAACATCTCCCGCCAGTAGCCCGCGGCGTCTCCCTGCCCGAGCGTCTTCCAGACGATCAGGTGGTGGAGACAGTGTTCATGGAGAACGAGCAGACCCGGAGTCTGCAGAGCCCGATCATAGACGTAGTCGTGGTATTGATTATTGCCCTGGTGGTAGAGGCAGAGATCGAAGGGATGCTGGCGATCGATCTCCTCGAAATGGATCGCTTGCTGAATATCGTATGGCTGATTTGCGGGCCGCTCCGGGGCCACTCCCGGCCCCGCGCCCGTCGCCTGACCGAGGGGTCTCGTGACTGTCTGATCGACAAAGACAGTTATCTCCGCTCCCCTGGCCAGCTCTGGAAGAAGCTCTTCACTGTAGTCGGCAATCCCCGACTTGACCGGAGGGAGCGGAGAGAAATAGGCCAGTCGCATCGGTTGAATGTCCTCATTACGACTCGTCCATCGCCAACGAACGCCGCCACCTCATCCAGAAGATGGCATAAGTGATGGTCGCGAGCGTGACGATGATCAGCGAGATAAACTGTGATGTCGAGAGACCAAGAAGCTCACCACGCCAGTCGTTGCGCCAGTACTCGATGACGAAACGCATCACCCCATAGAGGATTCCATAAGAGAGAATCACCTGTCCGGCAAACTGGCGGCGCAGAAAGAGAAGGATGAGCAGGAAGGTCAGGAGAAGCGTCCCCGTCGCCTCATAGAGCTGCGTCGGGTGCAGGTTGATCGGCGCCAGCAGGTCACCGAGCCGCTCCGACCATTGACTCTGCTCGAGCGGGTCGCGCAGATGGGCCACCAGCAGCGGCACCCCGGTCAGCTCGTGGGCCTTCTCGGTAAAATGGACCCCAAGCGCGGAAGTCGTCGGCTTTCCCCAGCAGCAGCCGGCGGCAAAACAGCCGAGGCGCCCAATCGCCGTGCCGATGGCGATCCCCGGGGCACAGGCGTCGGCAACGCGCCACCAGGGCATCTGGTAGATCTTCATGACGATCACCGAGGCGATGACCGCCCCAATGAAACCACCGTAGAAGACCCCGCCTGACCGAAAGAAGTCGAGCGAGAAGATCTGGCGTGGGTTGTCGCGATAGTAGAGGTTCCACTCCGTCACCACCAGCAGCAGCTTTGAACCGATCAATGAGGCGGCCAGGATCCACAGACCCAGATCATATGCCCGCTGCTTGTTCAGTCCGTCGCGCTCGGCCAGCCTGGCCATCAACAACAGCGCGACGATGAAACTGATCGCCTGCAGAAACCCGTAGGTGTTGAGAGTGAACTCTGTTCCAGGTATTTTGAAAAGTTCAGGAAACATCTCGTTGCGCCGCCCGTTCTTCCTTGATCATTTGGAGTGCCAGGAGACCGGCACCAATACAGATCGCCGCATCGGCGACATTGAATGTCGGCCACGTGTACTTGTCCTGCCAGTGGAGGTCGATGAAATCGATCACCTCGCCGAGTCTGATCCGATCGATCAGATTGCCGACGATCCCCGCCAGCATGAGCGAAAGAGCCAGATTCAAGCGGACCATCCGCACCGGTACCCGCCACTGGTAGAGAAGGACAAAGATTGCCGCCAGCAGGGAGATCCCTGCCAGAATATAACGGATATCCATCTCACTGTCAGCAAAAAGACTGAAGGCGACGCCGCGATTGGTCGCATAGGTGAAACGGAGAAATCCGGGCAGGATCTCCATCAGCACGACCGGCCGCAGCGAGATGGTCGCCCAGTGCTTGGTCGCCTGATCAAGCACCAGGATCAGCAGTGAAATGAGCAGGTACCCGGCGCGGAGTGGCATCAGGACGATATCCTCTCATCGAGACTGGCCACGCACCGCGCGCAGGCGCCCGGATAACGGTCATCCGCGCCAACATCGGTCGTGTAGTTCCAGCAGCGCTCACACTTGGCGCCGGCGGCCGCGGCGACCGTCACGGCAATGGCCGCCCCATCGACCAACTCGACCTCCGAGACCAGCAAGAGGAAACGGAGCCCCTCTCCGAACGATGTCAGAAACTGGCGCGTCTCCGCATCAGCGGCAATCACCACCTTCGCCTCGAGCGGCGAGCCGATCAGCTTGGCGGTTCGCGCCTCCTCGAGCGACTTGGTCACGACGCCACGAATCTCGAAGAGCCGCGCATAACGGGCCAGCAGCGCCTCGTCGTGCCAGGCCTCCTCCGCCGCCGGGAAGACGGTCAGATGGACCGAACCAGCCTCCGCCGCCGCCCCCGGAATGTTCTCCCAGATCTCATCCGCCGTGAAGGCGAGGATCGGGGCGACGAGCCGGGTCAGCCGGTGAACAATCTCGTAGAGGGCGGTCTGGGCCGAGCGGCGTCCGACCGACTTCGGCGCGGCCGTGTAGAGTCGATCCTTGAGGATGTCGAAGTAGAGTGACGACAGCTCGATGGTCGAGTAAGAATAGAGCTTCTGGTAGACCTCGGTGAAGTCATACCGCCCATAGGCGGCGAGAACCTGGCGCGTCACCTGATCGAGTTGCGCGAGGGCCCAGCGATCGATCTCGAGCAACTCTGCATACGCAATCCGGTCGGCGACGGGATCGAAGCCGTCGAGATTCCCCAGACAGTAGCGGGCCGTGTTGCGCAGCTTCCGGTATGCGTCCGAAATCCGCTTGAGGATCTCATCGGAGACCCGCATATCCTCGTGATAGTCGAGTGCCGAACACCAGAGGCGCAGAATCTCCGCGCCCATCAACTTGATCACCTTCTCCGGCTCGACGACGTTGCCCTTCGACTTCGACATCTTCTCGCCGTTGCCATCGACCGCCCACCCATTGGTGATGACCGTCCGGTAGGGCGGCTCCCCGTGCATCTCCAGCCCCACCACCAGCGAAGAGTTGAACCATCCGCGGAACTGGTCTCCACCCTCGAGGTAGACATCGGCCGGATAGGGCAGACCATAGGCCTTCAGCACCGCAATCGAGCTTGAGCCCGAGTCGAACCAGACGTCGAGAATATCCTTCTCGCGGCGAAATCTCGTCGACCCGCACTTCGTGCACTGCGTGCCTTCCGGCAACAGCGCGGAGATGTCGCGCGTGTACCAGGCATCGGCCGACTCCTCCTCGAAGATGGCGGCAATATGATCGATCAGCGTGGCATCGCAGAGACTCTCATCACAATCATCACAATAGAAGACAGGAATCGGGACTCCCCACGCCCGCTGCCTCGAGATACACCAGTCGGGCCGGTCGCGGAACATGTTCTTCATCCGCTCATTGCCCCACCCAGGAACCCACTGGACGCGCTCACAGGCCTCGATCGCCTTCTCATTGAGCCCGGTCCCGCTCATCGAGATGAACCACTGCGGCGTCGCCCGGAAGATGACCGGATGGTGACAGCGCCAGCAGTGCGGATACTGATGCTGGAACTTCTCCTGACGCAGCAAGGCTCCAATCGACTGCAGGTGGGCAATGACCGCCCGGTTTCCATCACTGGCCGCATCGGCCTTGCTGAGGGCGAGCACCCGCAGGCCGGCAAAGTGCTCGACCTCTTTGACGAAGTAGCCCCGGTTGTCGACCGGATTGTAGACCTCGAGTCCATATTGGCGGCCGATCACGTAGTCCTCGTAACCGTGGCCCGGCGCGGTGTGGACCGCCCCGGTTCCGGCATCGAGCGTGACGTGATCACCGAGAAGAATCATGCTCTCCCGATCGATAAAGGGATGGCGCGCCTTGAGCCGGTCAAACTTCTCGCCGCTATAGTTGCCAAGCACCCGGTAACCGGACTCCGCCCAGCCAACCTTCGCCGCCACCGCCTCGAGCAGCCCATTGGCGACGATGAAGACCTCCTCGCCGACCTCGACCGCACTGTACTCGAACCCCGGATTGAAGCTGATCGCCAGATTGGCCGGCAATGTCCACGGAGTCGTCGTCCAGATGACGATGCTCACCGGTCGCCCGGCCAGCGCCGGATCGACCTTCTCCGCCTCCGGAAAGGGGAACTTGACGTAGACCGAATAGCTGGTGTGATCGTTGTACTCGACCTCCGCCTCGGCCAGCGCCGTCTGGCAGCTGATGCACCAGTGAACCGGGCGCATTCCCTTGTAGACCGATCCCTTGCGCACGAACTGGCCAAAGACACGGACAATCTCCGCCTGGTAGTGGTAGTTCATGGTCTGATAGGGATTGTCCCACTCGCCGAGAATGCCAAGCCGCTTGAAGTCTTCACGCTGGAGGGCCAGAAACTTCTCGGCATGCTTGCGCGCCGCCCGCCGGATGTCGATCACCGGCATCTCGTTCTTGTGCGCGCCAAGCTCCTCCTCGACTTTGATCTCGATGGGCAGGCCGTGACAATCCCAGCCCGGCACATAGGGTGTCCAATAGCCCATCATCGACCGCGACTTGATGCAGAAGTCCTTGAGCACCTTGTTCAGGACGTGGCCAAGGTGAATCCGGCCATTGGCGTAGGGTGGTCCATCATGAAGAACAAAGAGCGGCCGCCCGGCGCGCGCCTCGCGCAGGCGCGTGTAGAGGTCCATCTCGGTCCAGCGGGCAAGGCGGAGCGGCTCGTTCTGGGGAAGGTTGCCCTTCTGCGCAAAGTCGGTCTTGGGCAGGTTGACGGTGGATTTCAGATCAAGGGTCGATTCGCTAGTCATTGTCAGTCGTCTTTATATATTCTGCAGATGTTCTGGTATTGGCAATTTCGGAATTCTGATAATCTGGTCAGCACTGTCGATCAGGCTGTCCGACCTTACAAGTCGATGATCATATCCTATTATTTCGGTCGCGGCAAAACCGCTCGGTTCGCTGACCGGCCAGAGCCAGGGGCTTTTGCAGGGCGAACCCGCTTGACAATGAGGGGATGGGAGATCGCACTGATAAGACCGATAATCGGCCTGACGGGTCTTACTGGTTCTACTGGTCTTACTGGTCCTATAAGTCCTACCTGTCTTATCAGTCCTACCTGTCCTATCCCACCAGCCCGCAAGCTGAAGACGATGGGTCTGGCTCAATGAAGACGGGGCGCCCGTCAGCGCCCCGTCAATGCAATCCCTGTCCTGCAATTGCCACCTCGCCGGCCAACTGGATCGGTCGGCCGGTCTGGTTCAAATGAAGAGTTCTTCATCCTGGTAGGCCCGATCAACCGGAAGCCGTTTGCCGGCGACGAGAACCTCGATCGCGCGCCGCAGGCCATACATCACATAGGAGAACTCGCGGGCCGGACCAAGCACGCTCTGCTGAACGAGCGCGGTCGTCTTCTCGAACTCACCGGTCGCCAGCTCGAGAGTGTCCTGCACCTTCTCGACCTGCTTCTTCGCCCGCTCGACTTCGCGGCGTGCCTGGGCCGTCGTGTCTCCGAGCAGAGTGCGAATATCCGCCGCCTCGTCCCTGGCCATCTCCGCAATCGCGTTCAGGCTCTCTGCGCCCTGGACAAAGTAACCGGAGGCCACCTTCAGATCGGTCATCAGGTTGTGGGCCAATTTAACGACTGGTTCGGTATTGTTGAGCAGATACTCGGCGCGTGTCTGCAGAACTGCGACCTGCTCGACAACTTTCACCACCCGTCGCGCCAGGATATACAAGCCGACAAAGACCGCGACCTGCACCGCAAGCAGAATTCCAACCGCCGTGGCGATAAAGATGGTCAATCCGTTCTCCACAATTCCCTCTCAGATTGAAAAGCCAGGTGGGGACCAATCAGGTGGCCCCCTCCCCTGGATTGCCTTTCGAAGCGCAGACTAGACCTCTTCAGCCGCGGCGGAGTCGGCGCGCTTCGCCTCGCGATATCCCTGCTTGCCCGCCTCGAGCGCCGCGCTGAGCTGGGACTTCTGGCGGGTCAGCAGATCCCGGCCGCGATCGGTGATCTCGCTCACGGCATCCTTGCTCCGCGCCGAGAGATCGGCAATCTGCTCGACCCGGTCCTGGTAGTAGTCGCCCGCCCGCTCCGAGATGTCTCGTCCGGTCTCGCGCGCATAATCGATCCCCTTCCGGGTCGCATCAGCGATATCAGACCGCAGCTCCTCGCCCGACTTGGGGGCGAAGAGGAGCGCGGTGATCGCTCCGATGCCAGCTCCGATCAGAAAGTAGACCAGCTTGTCTCCTGAGTTGCCATTCTTGTCTGCCATATCCTCTTCCTCCGTTTCACAGCGTTGGGTTCAATACCTGCATTGAGCAGATCTGTTCTTTCGTTGCTGACTCAATAACGGGCTCTGGTCTCCACTCGTTCCCGACCGGCGGCACTTTCAACCAAAAATTTACAGGGAGTCTGTTTCTTCACTGAGGTCACCACTGGTAATTCATCGTCAGAGCGATTGAGCCATAACTGCCAATCACGACCGAATATAGCACTTGGTCCGGGCAACATCAAGATAGGGGCTAATTGACACCGTGAACATGCCAACGCTACAATGGCACGCGCTTTGGGCAAGTGACTTCAGAGGAGATATTATGAATACGTTTCTCTTTATCATTGGCGGCCTTGGGCCGACCGAACTGATCATCATCCTGGTGATCCTGCTGGTTCTCTTCGGCGGCAGCCGTCTCCCATCGCTCGCGAAGGGGCTTGGTGAGAGTGTCCGCAGCTTCAAGAAGGGGATCGCTGAGGACGTCGAGGAGCCAAAGGATCAGAAGAAGTAGGACGCTGGTCCGGATTCTGGTCAGGATCGATAACTCATTAACCAAGCCCACCGGAGCGATCCGGGAGGCCGTGACCGGGAGCCATGGCCCGTAAACGCTCACATCAGCACCAGCGTTCAAGTCGGCCCCACAGCCCGGGATCGGAGCGCTCTTATTACGAGTATCTGGCCTCGGCGCCTGCCTACCGCATCTCGCGCAGTGAGATGGTTCGCGCGATCAAGGGCGGTGAAGACACATATCTTGAGCTAAAGGTCCGCTTTAGCAACGTCGACAAACTGGTGGCCGAGATCATCGCCCTTGCCAATACTGATGGCGGGGCGATCGTTTTTGGGGTCAATGACCAGTTGCGAATCGAGGGGGTCGATGATCCGGAAGATGTCGAGACGCAACTGCGGGAGATCTGCGCCCGGCAGATTCAGCCGCCGGTGCTGCCCTGGATCAACAAGATTGCCTTCGACAATGGACGGCGGATCGTCATCCTTGAATTGAACACGGCCAATCGCCCGCACCGGACCCTCGATGACCGCTTCTTTCTGCGGGAGGGAGCGATCAAGCGGGAAGCGAGCCGCGAGGAGCTGTCGCGGCTCTATGAGGAGACCCACCTGACCCGCTTCGAGCAGGTCCCGGTCTTTGCTGGACTGATCGACAAGGATATCGACGAATCACTCTTCTGGAGCTACGTCCGCGGGGTCTATCCCGAACCGTGGCGAGATCCCAAGCGCGGTTTTCCGACCGAACAGGTCATGCTGGAGATGGGGCTCGCGGCGAAGATTGGCGGAGGGACGGTGCCGACGATCGGGGGGATGATGCTCTTTGGGCTTCCCGAGCGGGTGGCGGCGCTGCTGCCGGCCAATGACCTGCATTTGACGCGGTACAGCGGCGTCGGGCCGGACTCACCGGTCATCGAGCAGCGCCGTCTCACTGGCAACCTCTTTCAACTCTTCGAGGCCGCGCTGAGATTCATCGAGTGCTACGTCGACCTGCGCGACGAGCGGCCCTCGCGGCGGGAACGACGCGAGGGGACTGAAGCGGCGGATGGAAACGACCCTGCGGAGTCCTTTCTCCCGGTGCGCGCCAGTTACCACCGGGGAGTGATCACCGAAGCGCTGACCAATGCGCTGATTCACCGCCACTGGGGAGCCCGCGATCGCCAGGCGCGAATCAACATCTTCGACCAGAGCATCGAACTGATCAATCCGGTGGCGACCACGGAATTGCCGCCCATCTCGATGCGGTACGGCATCGCCACTCCAACCAATCCCCGGCTGCGAGCCGTCTTCACCAACCAGCACTATGGACTGCCGATGGTTCATGGAGGTCTTCCGTGGCTGGTCGCCGAGGCGGCAAAATTTGTGCGGAGACCGGCGGAATGGCCAACCCTGAACCAGGGTGAATTTCGGCTGAGGCTCCATGGGCTCTGTTGAGCGGCAAAGCAGACGTGAGTGGGGAGTGACGATTGGCAGCTGGCTCTGCGTGTTGCTGATGCTGACGGGAGCGGGGCGGGCCCAGGCGCCGCTCGACCTCAACCGGGCCAGCGTGGAGGAGTTGCAGCGTCTCCCCTCGATCGGACCGGTGCTCGCCCAGCGAATCATCGACCATCGCGCCCGCCACGGCCCTTTCCGCCGGGCCCAGGAGATCGTCGCGGTCCGCGGGCTGAGTGCGCGAAGATATCGCCGGATTGCCCATCTGATCACCGCCAACCCGCTGGTGCGCTAAATCCCATCTGGCGCTCTGAAACCTCTGGCGCGGTGAAATCTCTGGCGCTCTGAAAACAGATATGAACGAATCGATCGAGCTCTCCATCATCATGCCCTGTCTCAATGAAGCAGAGACACTGGCCATCTGTATCAACAAGGCGCGCGGTTTTCTGGAGCGGGCCGGGATCAGTGGCGAGGTGGTGATCGCCGACAATGGGAGCACGGATGGCTCACCCGAGATTGCCCGGGCGAATGGAGCACGTGTTGTCGCGGTCGCCGAGAAGGGCTATGGAAGCGCGTTGCGTGGGGGAATCGAGGCGGCGCGGGGACGTTATGTGATCATGGGCGACGCCGATGACAGTTACGATTTTGTCAACCTCATGCCTTTTATCGAGAGGTTACGGTTGGGTGATGATCTGGTCATGGGCAACCGGTTTCGCGGGGGCATCAAGCCGGGGGCGATGCCCCCGCTCCACCGTTATCTGGGCAACCCGGTCCTGACCTGGATTGGTCGCCTCTTCTTCGGCAGTCCGTGCGGAGATTTCCACTGTGGACTGCGCGGATTCAACCGCGAGTCGATCCGGCGACTGGAACTGCGAACCAGCGGCATGGAGTTTGCGAGCGAGATGATCGTCCGCGCCTCCCTCGAGCGACTGCGGATCAGTGAAGTGCCGACAACGCTCTCCAAGGATGGGCGGAGTCGCCCGCCCCACCTGCGCAGCTGGCGTGATGGCTGGCGCCACCTCCGTTTTCTCCTGATGTACAGTCCCCGCTGGCTCTTCCTCTATCCTGGTCTGGTGCTCGTGATGGCCGGGCTGCTGGTTGGCGGCTGGTTGCTGCCGCAGCCGCGTCAGATTCTGGGGGTGGTCTTCGATTTTCATACCCTCTTCTATGCCGGACTGGCCGTAGTGATCGGCTATCAATCGGTCATCTTCGCGGTCTCGACCCTGCTCTTCGTCTCGAGTGAGGGGCTGCTGCCCCAGGATCGGCGGCTGAATGAAGCCTTTGCGCGCGTCAGTCTCGAGGCTGGACTGATGGCCGGCCTGTTGCTGGTTCTGCTGGGGCTGGCCGGGACGATCTGGGCCATCGCCGACTGGGGATTGCAGGCCTTTGGACCGCTCGAGCCGGGACGGATGATGCGGCTGCTCATTCCATCCGGGACCGCCCTGGTCATCGGCTGCCAGACAATCTTCGCCAGCTTCTTTTTGAGCATTCTCGGGCTGCGTCGACGGTGAGTCCGGGCGGCAACAACGAACAGACCAACTCGGCGTTGAAATGAAAACCGATCAACTCCCTTCCCTTTTTCAGATCTGGTCGATCTTCTATCCGGCAGTTCCGCTCATCTTTATGTTTCTCATCGCCTGGCGACGCCCGCATCTGGGACGGTCCTGGTTTCGGGTCGTCGAGAAGAGGCTGGGAAGGGTGGCGCGGCATCGCTGGCAAAGTTGCGCCCTGGTCGGTGGACTGACGCTGGGCATCAGCGTGGCCATCTCGCTGCTGGTGCGATGGCCGCAACCAGTGATCGCCGATGAGTTCAGCTACCTTCTCGCCGCTGACACCTTTGCGTCCGGCCGCCTGGCCAATCCGCCCCACCCGTTCTGGCCACATTTCGAGAGTCTTCATGTTCTGCAGCAGCCAGTCTATGCCTCAAAATACCAGCCCGCGCAGGGGCTGATTCTGGCATTCTCGCAGCAGGTGACCTCGACTCCGGTCGTGGGCGTCTGGCTGGTCGTCACGCTGGGAGTTCTGGCCGTCAGCTGGATGCTTCGCGCCTGGTTGTCGAACCGACTGGCGCTGCTCGGCGGGCTGCTCGCCTCCATCCATCCAATCGTGCTCGAATGGGGGCAGAACTTCTGGGGGGGTGGGTTGCCGCTGCTGGGTGGAGCGCTGACCCTCGGCGCGACCGGGCGGATCTGGCGGCGTCCGGGCCGGTGGGATGGTCTCTTCCTCGGCCTTGGGCTGGCCATCCTCGCCACCTGTCGTCCGTTTGAGGGGGCCGTGCTGGGGCTGCTTTGTGGCGGCTTCATTCTCGGCGGATGGCTTCGCCGGCAGGTCGCCCTGAACCTGCGGGGGGTGTTGCGGCTGGTCTTCCTGGCGGGGCTGGTCCTCGCGCCGACCGGACTGTTGATCGCCACCTATAATCGCCATGTTACGGGGAACAGCCTGCGCATGCCCTATCTTGTGCACCAGGAGACCTATGCGATTGCCACCCCCTTTTTGTGGCAGCAGCTCCAGCCGATGCCCGGCTATCGCCACGAGTCGATCCGGCGCTTCTACCTCGAATACGAACTCGCGACGTGGCGCGAGCTCCAGACGCTCTCCGGGTTGATCCGCAAGGGACTGGTCCGGAAGATCGGCATCCTGCTGCGTGGATATCTGGCGACGGCGACGATGGCGATTGCCCTGCTCCTCTTCCCGCTCATCTGGCGGTGGCGTCCCGACCGGAGACCGCTCTGGATCCTGCTCGGACTCTTCATTGGCGGAGTCCTGACGGAGACGTGGCTGCTTCCCCACTACATTGCTCCGGCAGCGGGTCTGCTCTTTCTGATGGCGATCGAGGGATGGCGGATTCTGCGAACGTGGAGCGTTCGTGGGCAGCGGGTCGGACTCTGGCTCGCCCGGGCCTCATTGATGATCAGCCTGCTCGGGGTGGTCAACCTCGCGCTGCGGATCGATCGTGATGAGAAAGTTTCGTGGGCGTGGGTCAACGAGCGCACTAACCTCGCCAGTCGGCTCAGCGCCACCGGAACGCTCCACCTCTTGCTGGTCAGGTACGGTCCGGCGCACAATCCGCACCAGGAGTGGGTCTACAATCCGGCCAACATCGATGCGGCGCCGGTCGTCTGGGCCCGGGAGATGGATCAGGAGAGCAATCGACGCCTGATCGACTATTTCAAGGAGCGGACCTGCCACCTCGTGGTGATCGAAGACGGACCGCCATCGTTAAGGCCCTGCCCGTGAAACCGCTCTTCGTGCTAGACTGCGCTGTCGCCGCTGCAGTTCAATCTTTCAATTTTGAAGACGAGGAAAAAGAGAAGTGAATCGCCAAGCCCTCTCACGCCACATTATTTCACTGATCGGCCTGACCACTATCGGCCTGACCACTCTTGGCCTGACCACTCTTGGCCTGACCACTCTTGGCCTGACTGGCTGTCGGAAAGAGGAGGCTCCGCCAGCGGGAGCGCACGCCGGCCACGATCAGCATCAGCATACCGAGAGCTGCGAGCACCAGCCGTCGAACCGGGCGTCAATCATTGCCGCCAGTGGCAGTGGAGCGCCGACTGTCGTTCGTGGCGAGGGGGAGTATGCCGGAATGGTCTGGATTCCCGCCGGGACCTTCACCATGGGTGCGGTGGAGGGAGATACGGCGGCGCGGTCAGATGAGCGGCCCCGCCACCAGGTGACAGTCGAGGGGTTCTGGATGGACGAGACAGAGGTGACCAATGCCCAGTTCAAGGCCTTTGTGAAGGCGACCAGATATGTGACCACCGCCGAGCGCAAGCCGGTCTGGGAGGAGATGAAGAAGCAGCTTCCGCCAGGAACGCCGAAGCCGCCCGATGAGGTGCTCGTCCCCGGATCGCTCATCTTTCGGCAACCGGGCACGCCGGTGCCGCTCGACAACCCGGCCTACTGGTGGGAGTGGCGACCCGGTGCCAACTGGAGAAATCCGGAGGGGCCGGGGAGCTCGATCGAGGGGCGCGACAATCATCCCGTCGTCCACGTCTCGTGGGACGACGCCGTCGCCTATGCCAAGTGGGCGGGCAAGCGGCTGCCAACCGAGGCCGAATGGGAGTGGGCCGCGCGGGGCGGCTTGCGCGACGCGATCTACACGTGGGGCAACGATCCGCTCGAGCAGGGAGATCCGCGCGCCAACACCTGGCAGGGCAACTTTCCGAATGAGAACACGCGACGCGATGGGTTCGATCGCGCCGCGCCGGTCAGATCGTTCAAAGCGAACGGCTACGGCCTCTACGAGATGGCCGGAAACGTCTGGGAATGGTGCCAGGACTGGTACCGGCACGACTACTATCAGGTAACAAACGGGCCCGAGGGGGTGAGCAATCCACCCGGTCCGACGTCGAGTTTCGATCCGGATGAACCGACCGTTCCCAAGCGTGTCCAGCGTGGCGGCTCTTTTCTGTGTCACGATTCGTACTGTGCCAGCTACCGGGTCGCGGCGCGCATGAAGTCGAGCCCCGATACCGGCCTCCAGCACAGCGGTTTCAGGTGCGTCAAGAAGTAGCGATGGTTTGGCGGGCGAGCGGCCCGCTTCAGGATCCAAAGAGCTCGACTCGCAGATCGTGGCCATCGGTCGAGATGGTCACCGCGCCGTGCCGGCTGGTCTCCAGAATCCGCAGCCCCCGCTGTCGCAAGCGATCGACCACCTCCTCGTGGGGATGGCCGAACGAGTTGCCAGCGCCGGCGGAGATCACCGCGACGCTCGCCGCCGTGCGGTCAAGAAACTCGGCGGTGGTCGAGGTGCGCGAGCCGTGATGGGCCACTTTCAGCACATCCGCGCGGAGATCGACGCCCCGGCGGACCAGCTCCTGCTCGGCAGGGCGCTCGATGTCACCAGTCAGCAGAAACGACCGTCCTCCAAATCTGAGTCGCAAGACGAGTGATCCGTTGTTGCCGGCGCCGCCAGCCGAGAGGACTTCGATGACCACGCCATCGACTTCGACGCTCGTCCCGGCGTTCAGACTGCGGACCGGGACCGCTGCCTCACGCATGGCCGGCGTAAAAGCCCCCTGCTCCCCGGGGGCCTGCCAGGCAGCGCCAACTCTCATATTCCGGACCAGCTCGACGAATCCGCCAACGTGATCACTGTCGCCATGGCTGGCGACGACGGTGTCGAGCCGCTCGATTCCCCTCGACCAGAGATAGGGGAGCACCGCCGCCTCAGCAATTCCGAGCCGATCCTCGACAAATGGCATCTCATCCACCTCCTCTGCGACCCGGCGGTTGAACTGCCAATCACCTCCACTGTCGACCATCATGACCTGCCCCAGCGGAAAGGTGATGACGATCGCATCCCCCTGCCCGACGTCGAGAAAGGTCAGACTGAGCCGGCCCGGCTCGAAACGATGGCCAACCGGATGGGTCACCAGCAAAAGTGCGATGACGAAGACCGTTCCACCGGCGAGGATCCCCATCCGCCCCAGCCAGCGATGCCGGCGGAGATCGGTCGCTCTGTCTCCGCGCTCGAACGGATTCCAGCGATCGAGAAGCAGGACGAGAGTGATCATTCCTGTTCCGTAGAGCGCATAGAGCCAGCCGGCGTCAGGCCCGAAATCGGGCACCCGCCATCCACCACCCGGCCAACCAGCCATCTTCTGACCGAGATCGACCGCGATCCGCCCCAGCCAATCGATCACCGGCACGGCCAGCCGCATCCAGTCGCCGAACAAGAGATAGAGCAACAGGTAGATCGCGCCAAGGGCCATCAGCGCCGTGATGAGGAGCGCTTCAGCAACATTGATCAGGGGCGAGAGGAGGGAGACCCGGTGAAAGCCGGCAATCATGACCGGCAGCAGGGCGACCTGCACCCCCACCGTCGTCAGAATGGTCAGGGCAGTCCAGCGGAGTGCGGGTTGCAACCTCCATCTCGAGAGCGGCAGGGCGATACCAGCCTTGAAGAGGCGGTAGCGGATTCGCGCCCGACGGCGCTGCTTTCGAAATGCCCAGGCGTCCCAGTAGAGCGCCTCAGCCAGCACTTTGAGCGGCCGGGCAACTCTGGGTGGCCACGGCGTGCGGGCCATTGGCCGCCATCGACCAATCTCGCGCAGCCGCTCGGTCAATGGTCCGGTCAGGAAGACGATTACGCCAATGGTCAGGAAAGAGACCTGAAAGCCGGGATTGAAGAGATCGCGGGGCTCCCAGGCGAGCATGATCATCGCGGCGCCGGCGAGGCTGTTCCCTCCGTTGAGCGGGCGAAAGAGATACTGTCCAAGGAGCGCCAGCGTCAGCATGATTACCGATCGGGCGACCGCTGGCTGCGCCCCAACCATGATCGCGTAGCTCCACATGATCAATGCGCCACCAAGGTACTGGAGGGCTCGTGAATCGACCATTCGCCGCAGCAACCCCAGGATGGCGATGGCGATCAGGGCCATGTGCATGCCTGAGATGACCAGCAGATGAAAAGTCCCCCCGGCGCGGAATGGCTCGGCTGTTTGACGGGAGAGAAAGTAGCGATTCCCAAAGAGTGAAGCGACGAGCAGCCCGGCGGCAGGCTGGCGGAGATGGCGGAGCAGGAGACGGATCCCCTCTCCACGCAGCTCCTGCAGGGGGGCGATCAAACGGTGGCGACCGCTCTTTCCCAGCTTCTCGATCAGGAGCGGACTGCGCACCCAGCCGGTCGCGACGATCCCCTGGCTTTCGAGGATCTCGTCAAAGGGCGGCGCGCCTGGATTCCGGTACTGCCGTCGGCCACGAAGCTGCGCCAGGATGCGCAGTCGCGCTCCGGATTCGATCCCAATCGCGTCATACTCGAGCCGCGCGCGGAGATCATTGAATGGAACCACCAGCCGCACGGTCCCACGAACACGGTGCGTCCGCTGTTGTGACCGGGCCTGCTCCAGCTCGAAGTGGAGATAGATCCGCTCAGGGGCCAGCTCGGGCGCGACGACCACTTCACCATACAGCTCGACCGGGTCGTCGATCGCCAGTGCGCCGCAATCTATAAGCGGACGGAGCGCCAGACGCCCCTTCTCTGTTTCGCCAACGGCGTGGAGTGACGCGCCAAGGGCCACGAACCCTGCCAGCAGAACGGGGCCGACCAGCCGCCGACAGATGGTCTGCTCGAGCAGCAGACTTCCGACCCAGAAGCCCACGGTCAGCAAGATGCCGAGCGGGAGGCTAAGCCTTCCCGGTGGAAAAAGGCGCGCCGAGATGAGGATCCCCGTCGCCAGGGCCATCCCCGCTGACAGCAACGGAGCTTCGACGCTCCGCACTCCCTGAAAGGTCAATCTCCGAGCCATCTCTGAAGCTGTCTTTCCGGGGTGGCCAGATCACGCCGCCAGAGTGAGTGGATTTTGTGGAATAACGGGGAATGACCGCCGGCAATCGGTCTTCCCGTGCGGACCTTAAGGGGTGAGTGGCTTGCTCACCTCTTCAC
>JBEAVZ010000102.1:0-12064 GCA_041160645.1 Acidobacteriota bacterium | reverse complement strand
CAATAAAGAGAGCCGATGACTGAATGTCCACGCTGTAAAAAGACTATCCTGGATAGGTCGGTGCGCTACTGCAATCACTGCGGCGATGATCTGATGGCGGGGGACACCTCGCCGCTCGCCGAGCGGGTCGAAGCGGCCGTGCTCGATCCGGCGCGCCCGGCCCCGGCCCTGATTGGATTTCGGCTCACCGGTGAGAAGAAGGAGTACCGTCTCGACCGGAACGAGATTGCGATTGGCAAAGCGGCCCACAACCAGATCGTCCTCGACGATCCAACCGTCAGCGCTTCCCACGCGATCGTCAGCCTCCGCGATGGAATCTACAGCATCCTCGATCTGGCGAGCCGGAACGGCACGTGGGTCAATGGCGAAAGACTGAGCAACCGCTCCCACCCCTTGCAGCACGGCGATCGCATCCAGATCGGCCAGATCGTGCTCACATTCCGGGTTCCAGAACAAGGCCCGGCAGCCGCGGCCAAGGTGTCGACGCTGCCGCTGCAGCCGGTCGAGCGCGCCCCGCTCCGGTCTGGCGCGCCCCCGCCAGGTGAGACGATCACCATCAATCTGCCGCGCGAGGTTCAGCGAGCCATGGCCCGGGAGAGTCTGCCGCCGCCAGCGCGGCGACGCCCCCCGAGTTCTCGAAGCGATTCACGGATGAAGGCGGCGCTGGTCAACTCCGCCAGTCGGATCATCTCGACGCTCATCGGGACCTCGCTGACGATTGCGCTCGCGCTCTTTCTGGCCCGGCAAGTTCAACCGCCAGAGGTGATCACGCCGGGAATTCCGGCGGCGCGGGCGGTCTCGATTGCCGCCGCTGGTTCGTGGATCGATTTTCAGACCGGTTCGCTCGGGGTGAAGTTTGAAGCCTCCGGAGCGGCGAGCCGTCCCGGCGCAACCGGGGCGAACGGACTCCTGCTGCTCTCCGACCGGGGGGCCGATCCTCTCTTCTGGATGGCGCTCGACGACGAGGGGAGCCAGAGCGGACCGCTGCAAGCGATCCCGATCCGGACCCTTCCCGGCGACGAGTTTAGTGATCCGGAGGCGCTGACCTACGGCAACTCCTACTACTACCTCCTCGGTTCGCAGTCTGACCCGATCGATCCCCGCCAGCACCGGCTGGTCCGGTTCGATTTCGATCCGGCGAAGCGCGAGGTGCGCGGAGTGGTCGAGTCGATCGGCAACCTGCGTGATCTGCTCCTCAATGGGATTCCGGAGATCGCCATGACCGGCGCCCGTCCCGGGAGTGTCGGCGGACTCAACGCCGAAGGGCTGGCCTGGGATCCAAACCACGAGCGGTTACTGATCGGGCTCCGCTCACCCCTCATTGGCGATCAGGCGATTCTGGTTCCGCTGAAGATGCGTGATCCACGCGGCCCCTTCGACCAGACCAACATCGAACTGATCGAACCCCGGCTGATCATCCTGCCCCTCGACGGGCAGGGAGTCCGTGACCTTACCTACGATCCGATCCTGAAGAGCTTTCTCATCCTCTCCGGTCCTCCGGAGAACCGTCCGGAAGACAATTTCAACATCTGGGAATGGAATGGTCAGAAGGACGGTCATCCGCGCCGCCTCCTCACCCTCGATGGGCAACGCCGACCGGAAGGCATCGCCAGCCTCTCGATCAATGGCCGGAACACCCTCTTCATCACCGGCGATACTGGCAGCTACGTTGCGCTCGGCTACCGGTTCGAGTGAACCTCCTTGCTCCAATCCGACTTTTTCGAAAAGGTTGCGTCATCTTACACATTCTTAACATTTACCTAATCTGGCTTTAAGACCATGGAATTAGATTGATAATTGAATCAATCTAGTCTGCGGTAAGCGAGGCACAGAGTGAAGAATCTTCCCGAACTGGCAGTCAAAGAACTTCGCGATCACCTGCTCTTGATGGGTGGAGAGGTGGAACGTGCGATCGACCAGGCGACGCGCGCGCTGATCGAGCGTGATTCCGAGCTTGCGCACCAGGTTCTGCGGGACGATGACCGGGTTGACCAGCTCGAATTGGAGGCCGATCAACGCTGCGTCGATCTGCTCTCACGTGAGTCCCTCGCCGGCACCGATCTGCGGCTGGTGGTGACGGCAATCAAGATTACGCCGGTGCTGGAACGGATTGCCGACCATGCCTCCAGTATTGCGCGGGCCGCCGTCTATTTGAACAACGAGCCGCAACTGCGCCCCTACTTTGATCTGCCAAAGATGAGCTGGCTGGCCTGCGAGATGCTGCGCCTCTCCCTGGACGCCTTCGCCGCCGGAGATACAGCGGCGGCGCGGTCAGTGATCGTGCGCGACAATGAGATCGACCAGTTGTACGACCGCTGCTTCCACGATCTGCTCGACTGCCTCGCGGATGAGCCGGCCTCGGCCGGGCGCGTTGCCAGACTGCTCATGGTGGTCAAGCATCTCGAAAGAATTGGAGATTACGTCAAGGATATCTGCGAGTTGACGGTCTATATGATCGAGGCGCTCGTCATCCGCCATCCACAGCTTGCCCAGGCCACGGGGCGCCAACTCGAAAGAGTGCCGCCGGACAAAGAGTCAGTATGAGCGATCGCCGGAATGATACCGGCGCCGAATGGCCGGGAACCGGGCGGACCCGCTTGGCGGACGCCCCGGAGATCGGCCGGGGAGGGAGCCCCCGGGACAGAGAGAACTGGCGCAGGCGACCAACCGTGACCAGTCGAAAAGATTGTTTCCAAACCAGATAGAACCACACATGAAACCACTAATACTGATCATCGAGGACGATCCGGATATTGCCGAGAGCATCCGTTACAATCTCGAGCGGGAGGGTTCATTCACGACCCTCGTCGCGCTGACCGGCGAAGACGGACTGCGCCTGGCGCTCGGAACAGGCCCCGCGACCAATGGCAAAGGCCGGGCGGACGCTCCTCCCGACCTGATCATTCTCGATCTCAACCTGCCGGGAATGAACGGGTTCGAACTCTGCCGCCGCTTCCGGAGCGAGGAGACGACACGGCGGATTCCAATCGTCGTCCTCACCGCGCGCTCGGATGAGAGCGACAAGGTGCGGGGCCTCGAGCTGGGAGCGGATGACTACATCACCAAACCATTCAGCGTGCGCGAGCTGGTGGCCCGGGTTCGCGCCGCCCTCCGGCGCTCCGGTCTGGAGACCCAGGCCCCGCGGCTCTATGATGACGGTCAGATGCGCATCGATTACGGAGACTTCTCCGTTGAATGTCAGAACCAGTTGGTGAAACTGACGCGGAAGGAGTTCGCGCTGCTGGCGATTCTGACCCGCAATAAGGGACGGGTCGTCCCCCGCGAACAGCTGCTCGACCAGGTCTGGGGACTCGAATACTATGGTGAAGCGCGCACCCTCGATGTCCACATCAGTGGACTTCGGAAGAAGCTCGGCGCTTGTGGAGGCGGGATCGAGACCGTGATCGGCATCGGCTATCGCTTCCGGGGCGGCACCGGTAATGGCGACAAGGCCGGCGAGTGAGTCGGGCCGGAGAGGCAGGAACATGACGACGCAGACGAGAAAGATACTGCTGGCGACCCTCGGTCTGGTGGCCCTCTTTGCTGTCTACGAGACGGTCAAGACCCTCCTCTTCCCCCAGATGGGGGTCGTCACCTCGCACGTCATCTCGACCATTGTCGTCGGAGTGATCACGATTGTCATTGGGCAGTACGTCGTGCGGCAACAGACGAGCCTGCTTCGCGAGCGGGACTTGAACAACCAGCGACTCCTTGCGGCGCTCGACAAGTCGAGCCGGGATGAAAATCTGCTGCGGGCAATCGTTGGCTCGATCGATGAGGGGTTGATCATCATCGATCGCCAGTCGAACCTGCTGCTGGTCAATGACGCGGCTGGTCGCTTTCTGAATATTGGGGGGAGAACGGCGACCCGCCTCACCGATCTGAGCCGGGATCCATCGATCCATCGCGTCTTCTCGGAAGTTCTGGCGACGGGTGAGCGGGCCGAAGGTCGCTTCGAGACCCGCGAGGGCGGGACCGCGAGCGGGGACCGGCGCGTCCTGCGCCTGCAGGCGGCGCCATTGCGCCTCTCGAGCGGCCAGATCGATGGAGTGGTTGGCGCCCTGATCGATATCACCAAGGTCGAGCGCCTCGAACGGGTCCGGCAGGAATTCCTTGCCAACGTCTCCCACGAACTGCGGACTCCGCTCGCCTCGATCATCGCCTTTGTCGAGACGCTTCTCGATGGCGGGTTGGAGGATCCTGAAAACAGCCTGCGCTTTCTCAACACTATCCATCGCAATGCTTCGCGGATGCGGGCGCTGGTCAATGACATCTCCGAGCTCTCGGCCATCGAATCGGGCGCAACGCGCCTGACCATGATGAAGATCCCGCTGGCGACGATGATCAGCGAACTCTTCACCGCGCTCGCGCCGCGTGCGGGCAAATGTGGAGTCTGGCTGGAGAACCGGATCGAGACTGAATTCTATCTGGTCGCTGACCGCCGGCGACTCGAACAGATTCTGGTCAATCTGGTCGACAATGCGATCAAGTTTAACCATCCCGGCGGCAAAGTCACCGTCAGCGCGGCGACCGAGGAGACGCCCAACGGTGAGCTGTTCCACCTGATCAAAGTTCGGGACACCGGGCCGGGCATCGCCAGCGAGCATCTGGCGCGGGTCTTTGAGCGCTTCTACCGGGTCGACAAAGCACGGTCGCGTGAAGTCGGCGGCACCGGACTCGGCCTGGCGATCGTCAAGCATCTGGCGAGAATCCACGGCGGCGAAGCCGATGTGCGGAGTGAGGTGGGGGTGGGCAGCGAGTTCATCATCCGGCTTCCGGCGCGGATGCCGATCCCCTTGCCCACGGCGATGGGGGAATAGCATCCACGCCAATCGGGCCAATCGGGCCAATCGGGCCAATCGGGCCAATCGGGCCAATCGGGCCAATCGGGACAATCGGGCCAATCGGGACAATCGGGCCGATCGGCGTTCGCTGATCAGAGAAACTTGAGGCAGACCGGCATGGAGATCGTGACCGAGTCGCCGGTGGGGGTCAGCCGACCGGTCTTCTCATCGATGCGAAAGACGATGACGGAGTCACTCGCCTGATTGGCGGCGAGGAGCCACTTCCCGGATGGATCGATCACAAAGTTGCGCGGATTGCGCCCTCCGGTCGACTGGTGGCCAACCGGATCGAGACGACCGGTCCGCCCATCAAACCGCCAGATGACAATGCTGTCGTGGCCGCGGTTCGAACCATAGACGAAACGACCGCTGGGATGAAAATGGACGTCAGCGCAGTAGTTGGTTCCGGTGAATCCAGCTGGAAGGGTCGGGACGGTCTGGATCTCGCGCAAGGCTCCGAGGCTGCCTTCCCAGGCGCAGGAGGTGAGGGTCGAGTCGAGTTCGTTGATTATACAGGCGAAACGTCCCTGGTGATGAAAATCGATGTGGCGCGGCCCGGCGCCCGGACCGGTCAGAAATTCTGACGGGTTGTTTGGATCAAGCCTTCCCTGTTTGGCATCCCAACGGTAGATCATGACCTTGTCGATGCCGAGGTCGACCGCGAGCACGTGGCGTCGCTGCGGCGAGAAGACGACGCAGTGGGCACGCGGACCGGACTGGCGCTGCGGATTCCCACCCGATCCACGATGCTGCTTGAGCTCGCGCGCCGCGCCTAGGACCCCGTCCTTTCCAAATGGCACGACGATCAGATTACCGGCGCTGTAGTTGGCCGCGAGCACGTGGCGACTATCCGGATCGATGGTCACGTAACAGGGCGAAGCTCCGCCGGAACTGACCTGGTTGATCTGCCGCAGCAGACCATCCTGCGGGGAGATCGCAAAAGAGGTCAGTCCGCCAACCGGCTGACCATTGAAGTTTCCCACCTCATTGACGGCACAGAGATAGCGCCCTCCGGGGGCAATCGCCAGGTAGGAGGGGTTGACCGACTCGGCGGCCAGCCCGACCATCTTCAATTTGCCGGTCAGCGTATCGAAGCGCAGGAGATGGATGCCGCGACTTCCGGCGCTGGTGTAGGTTCCGACATAGATTGAGCGCTCTGTGCTCTTCTCTGCCTGCCCCTCGAAGCCCAGCCCCGGGGTGATGGCCGCCCCCAACGAAGCGAGCCCCAGACTCTTCATTATTTCACGTCGCACAGTTCTCGTTGACATCTCTTCACCTCTCCTGCTGAGCCATCGTTGGCCAATATGTTGCCGGTCGGGCCGGTCAGTCGCCACGAGCCGACCAGGCCCGACCGGGCGTCAGTCATCGCTTCTGGCCTATTGAATGATCCGGGTCGCCTGGTGGGCGACCATACGCCATTTGCCATTCTGCTTCGTATAGAAGTGAAGGTAGCGGGCATTGGTGTTGTTCACCTTGTCACCGGAAACAGAGTTGACCCGCCAGTGGCAGGTGACGATCGCCGCATTGCCAAAGATCTGCACACTGATCTCGTCACGCGTCATGCTCTGGTACTTGGCCTTGCCGGACCTGAGGCTTTCGATATAACTCTTCTTGTCATCGACACTGCCGTTGGAATGGGTATAGATCATCGTCTCGGCATAGAGGCGATCGAGGGCCGCCACATCGGCCGCAATGAGCGCATCCTGCCACTCCTGTTCGAGGCGGAGAATCGCTTCACGGGTTGAATCGGTCGGGGCTGGAAGAACTGGAATCGCCACGAGCATGAGGATCACAATCGAGTAGAGGAAGATATGCATGGGTCTCCTTTGATCAGCAGGTTTCATTGAGTAGAAGATCTTCGTAGGTGTCACGGCGGCGGATCACCTCAACTGCGCCATCGGACTCGACGAGCAGGGTGGCCGGGAAGGGTCGACCATTGTAGGCGGTCATCTGCGAGATGGTGTAAGCACCGGTATTGAGCATGGCGATCACTTCGCCAACCCGCGTCCCCTCCGGCAGGAGCCGGCAGTCTGGCAGATGATGGCCGCCGTGGAGATCGAAATAGACGTCTCCGCCATCACAGAGCGGACCCGCCATCCGGTAACGGGCGGTGGCCGCCTCGCTGGCTCGCGAAGCGTTCACCGTGTGGTAGTACCAGTGGTACATCACCATCGAGAGCATGAGATTATACCCGGCATCGGTGAGGAGCCATTCCTCCCCGGTCTCCGGGCGGAACTTCGAGTTGCGCACGGTCGTCAGGAGGGTCACCGCATCAGCGATCACCGAGCGTCCCGGCTCCATGACGATCTCCAGATCATCGAGCAGCCCCGTCGCGCCGGCATCCTGCGCCGTCGCCCGCACGGCGTCAAGGGTCTGCTTCATCATCTCCGCGGCGGTCAGCGAGGCGCCGAGCATGATCCGCTCGTCTTCGCTGATCTCCGCGGCCTGGGACCGATCGCGCAGATAGTTGACCGGAATCCCGCCGCCGATGTTGATGTGCTGGAGGCGGTGGCCAGTCTGGCCATAGAGCCAGAGCAGGTGGTCCCACATTGCCGCAAACGCTTCGACATACGGCTCCGGATCCGGAGTCTGTGAGCCAACGTGAATGTGGAGACCGGCCAGATTGATCAGTTGCGGACGCTCGAGCGCCCGGAGCATCATCTCACGGGCTTGCGAGGGTGAGACGCCAAATTTAGAGGTATAGAGCGCGGTCTGGAGTCCGGCGTGCGAGCGAGTCCCGACCCCGGCGACGAGGCGGACCGTCACATTGGCCCGTTTGCCAACCTGGGCAGCAACCTTCTCGACCAGCTCGAGTTCGAAGGGCGAGTCGAGATTGATCGTGTAGATCCCGGCCGTGATGGCTTCCGCCAGCTCCTCCTCGGTCTTGGAGATGCCGTTCATCTCGATCTGGTCCGGCCGAAAGCCGGCCCGCAACGCCCGGAAGAGTTCTCCCCCGGAGTTGACCTCAACATCACATCCGGCCTCCCTGACAACCCGCAGAACTCCCTGCAGATTGTTGGCCTTCGAGGCATAGCAGAGTTTCAGGCGCTCGTGGTAGCGGCGCGCTTCGAGGAGGGAGGCGATGTTCTGCCGAATGCGCGGCGCGGAGGCCACGAAGAGCGGGGTGCCGTAGCGGGTCGCCAGAGCGACCGCATCGGCGCCATTGATGCGGAGATGATTATTACTGACGTCGAGATATCCCTCGACCCCCCAGGCCGGCAGGCCAGGCTCAGACTGTTTGGATGACATATTCCAGGTCTCTACTCTTCCCTTAATCTCTCAATTTAGTTGAACTATGAGGAGGTGTGCTGACGGCTCAGCCATTCGATCGCCGGGGCCACGGCAAAACCGGTCGCGGCCAGCGCCGCTTCGGCCTCAGCACGCCCCTGGCCCGCTTTGTGCATGACGATGGCGACACGAAGATCCCATGCGGCAGATTCGAGGAGGCTCGTCGCCGCGGCCTCGGACAATCCACACTCTGCGGTGACGATGCCGACCGCCCGGTGGCGAAGCTTGGTGTTGCGGGGCTGCATATTGGTCATGCGATTCCCGGTCACATAACCGAGGCGAACCATGGTCATGGTCGAGAGCATGTTCAGAACGAGCTTCTGGGCAGTGCCCGACTTGAGCCGCGTCGAGCCGGCAATCACTTCCGGACCGACCACCGGCTCGATGGCGATCTCGACTGCCCGGGCCAGTTCCGTCCCCTCATTGCAGGTCACGGCAATGGTCAGGGCCCCCAGTTGCCGGGCATAGGTGACGGCGCCGATCGTGTAAGGGGTCCGTCCGCTCGCGGCGATGCCGACGACCACATCCTGCGCGGTCAGCCCACGCGCCTGGAGATCGAGCGCTCCGGCCTCGCGATCATCCTCGGACGCCTCGACCGAACGATAGCAGGCCTCATAGCCGCCGGCGATAATCCCCTGGACCAGCTCCGGGGAGACGCCGAAGGTTGGCGGACACTCCGACGCATCGAGAATACCGAGGCGTCCGCTCGTTCCGGTCCCGACATAGATCAGTCGCCCTCCGGCAGCCAGCCGGGCAGCTATGGCCTCGACGGCCCGGGCTACCGCTGGCAAGACCCGCTCGACCGCCAGGGCGACCTGCTGGTCCTCACGATTGATGATCTGCAATGCTTCGAGGGTCGGCAGTCGATCGATCGACGCCGTTCTTGGATTCAAATCTTCTGTTGTTGTCATGATTTCTAGGATACCGGATTATCCACCGTGACCGCCGTCGTCAGCGCGCGGGCCATCCGCGCCGCCCCGATCATCGGAGGTTCAAGTGGCGCGTCAACGGTGGCATGCCGCGCACTGCGTCTGATCTCCTCGCGAAGGGGGTTGATGATCAGATCTCCCGCTTCAAAGACCCCGCCAACATAGGCGACCCGAAAGGTCTCGTGTTCCATTCGCAACTGCTCGATCACCGCCACGGCGGCTTTGGCCAACTCGACCGCCGCATCGCTGAGGATGCGCTTGGCGACCCGGTCTCCCTGCTGCGCCGCACTGACGACGAGGCGCGACAATTGCGCAATGCGGGCCGCCACCTCGGCGGGTGAATCGTAGATGACCGGTGGCAGCTCGGGTGGCGAAGAGACGCCAAAATGGCGCAGCACCGGGTCCATCATGATCGTTGGCTCACCGCGGTAGTCATAGGCCATGACAACTGCTTCGAGGGCACGCCGCCCAATGTAGGAACCACTCCCCTCGTCGCCCATGGTTGGTCCCCAGCCACCCGCCCGGGCGAAGCGGCCGCGGGCGTTGATTCCGCAGGCGATCGACCCGGTTCCGGCAATGATCACCACCCCTGGCTGGTTGCCGGTCGCTCCGGCGAGCGCCACCCGGGCGTCCGTCTCCAAAATCATCTCGCCAATCGGGAAGGTCTCCCGCAGGGCGTTGAGCATGCGGCGATTGTGGTCGGGATGCGAGACACCCGCCAACCCAAAGCAGGCGGCCCTGATCTGGTGGGGCTCGATGCCGGCCTGGCGGCAGGCCTCTTCAACCGACTGGCGAATGTGGAGGACCGCCTTCTCGAGTCCGACCCGCAGGAAATTGGCGGCCTCGGCATGCCCCTCGCCCACCAGCTTTCCCGCCGGATCACCCGTTTGCGCGAGGATCGCGGCACGACAACTGGTCCCCCCGCCATCAACGCCCAGCCAGTAGTCGCGCGGGTGCGGTCGATCGACGGTGTCGGTGCTGCCTGATTGCGCTTCCAATCTCCCCGTATCCATTTCAACGCTCAGTCAAATTCAACGCCCAGTCAAATACAACGCCCGGTCAAATTCAACGCCCGGTCAAATACAACACCGGGTCAAATAGAACACCCGGTCAAACCATCCACCCGGTCAACAGACCTGGAGCACGGGCCAGGCCCCACGCGACTAACCGTCCGGAAGGCCGGTCCGGGGCGGCCGTCAGGGTTGAATCTCCGGCGGCCGTCAGAGCCGGAGACGCCAAAACTCCTGTCTTTACAAGTAACCTGCTGCATCATACACTTGCAGGGATTGGTTGGACAATAGCTCGAGCCGGGCGGCTTCTGAGCCACGTTCGAATCCGTTCCACCTGGCCTGCTTCGCCGAATTGGCACGATTGGGCCAACCACTCTGGCGGATCAACCAACCATCATCCAGGCATCCAGGCATCCAGGCATCCAAGCATCCAGGAGCTCTATGAAGAGATACGTCGACAGTTTCACCTCCCTCCTCGTGCTCCCGATCATCATCAGCGCGGTGATGGCCATCGGCGCCGCCGCCCAGCGTGCGAATCGTGACTATGAGGGAACCCCGATCATCGCCTCCGGGACGCGAACCATCCCCTCCGGCACCTTCATCCTGCTCGAGATGGAGACCCGTCTCGATTCGAAGGAGTCGCGACGGAGTGACCGCTTCCGGGCGCGCGTTGCCGCGCCAGTCGTCAATGCGGAGGGGCAGACGCTCATCCCCGAGGCGGCCTATGTCGAAGGACATGTCAGCGCGGTGGCTCCGGCGAAATGGGCCCGTCGTTCCGGCCTCATCTCTGTCGACTTCGACTATCTCTTCCTGCCCAATGGCGAATCGATCCCCCTCCGCGGGTATCTGACGAGCGCCGACGCCGAGGATCGGCGGCGGATCGACGAAGAGGGGAACATCAAGGGTGGCCCACCCAGAAAGCGGGACATTGTCTTTATCGGCGGCGGCGCCGCCAGCGGAGCGGCCATTGGGATGATCGCCGGCGGAGCGCTCGCCGGCGCGGGCATTGGAGCGGCGGTCGGTCTGTCGGCAACCCTGCTCATGAAAGGGCGGGAGGCGGTGGTCGAGCAGGGACAGCGGATTGCCCTCGGCCTGACCGAAGAGCTGCGCGTCCCCCCGGCCCCCGAGTACCTCGCCCCGCGACAACCCGAGAATGAACGGAGCAGCTACGAACCACCGCGCCCCTCGACGCGCCCGGTGACGCCCGAGACACGCAGGCCCACCTATTCCGATGCGCCCGATAGACGAACGACAGAGGCAAACCAGACCGGCGGGGCCGTCAACCTGAGCACGATCACCTCCGAACGCGGCAATGACGGACTGATCCGCATTCTGATCACGGCCGAGACGCCCACTGCCAACTGGCGGATCTATACCAATCACGAAATTCGTCCGGACATGGTCGAAATCCGGCTGCGTGGCGTCGCGCCGACGGCCCCGGCCACCCCGCAGCTCTCCCATCCCTCCGCGCCGGCGATCATCATCCCGGATCGCTCAAGCCGCATCAAAAAGATCGTCATCTACGCAAAGAATACGACCGAGACGATCGGCGTCAACGGGACCTGGACCAACCGGAACCGGACGGCCAGTCGCCCCCGCCCGACCACCCAGGGCGACCGGGCCAGCCTCGAATACCGGCCCGAGAGCGCCGGACAGGACGGTCTGCGCGGCAGCGCGCTCGTCTCACAGATCCAGAAAGAGATCGAGCTGATCCGTTACAACTACGCCTCGTCGATCGGGATCTGGATCAACAAAAACGGGACGATCGAATCCCTGTCCACCCGCCGCCCAACCAGGGACGAAGAGAAGTTTCTCGAGAGCCTCGCCGCCCTCTACTTCTCTGTCCAGACCCTCGAGAACAACTCGCCAACCGCTGGTGAACGCCGCAACAACCTGCTCAAGGTTCGCGAAGACTACCAGACCGTCGAAACGATCTGGCGGAGGATTCCGATGAGCACCGAGACCAATCGCCAGGTTCGGGAGATGCTCAGCC